>JACCVE010000492.1 GCA_013698285.1 Chloroflexia bacterium
GGCGGTTCCGGATCGGCGATGTCGCCTGCCAGGGCGTCCGCCTCTGCGAACCCTGTGTCCGGATTGAGCAGTTGATCGGCAAACCCTTCGTCCGGCCGATGGTCCACCGGGCCGGGCTGCGGGCGGATATCCTGTCGTCGGGCACCCTGCGGGTCGGCGACGCGGTCGTGGTCCTCCCGGAGGACGGTGACGTCCAAACACCCACCGTCGTCCCAGCAACCGCGGACCACGACCCGGATCGCCATTGAGCGCACACCGTCGTCATCCTTTGAACTCCTGACCGACCCCGCGACACCCGGTGACAGTGACCGGGTCCCGCCAATGCGCACCACCGGCCACCACGACTCGATCGAGGAGAACGCCCGATGGCCGCTCCGGCCCCAGCCACCGATACCCCCGTCTCCCGCCCTACCCCGGATGGCGTCGACCCGGCATCGGCCATGACGACACCCGTCCCCGGCTCCTCGCCCGCTGATCCCGCTCACCCGACCGGGCCGCTGACCCCGGAGGAGATCGCGGACCGCCTGGTCCCGTCCGACGTCCAACTCTCGCCGGACGGTCAGCGGGTCCTGTTCACCGTCGCTGCCGGCGGGAAGGCGGGCGAGCACCCGGAATCGACGGTCTGGATCGCTGGCGCGGGGGCGGAACCCCGCCCGTTCTCGGCCGGGACGGCCCGCGACGCCCACCCGCGCTGGTCGCCGGACGGGACGCGCGTCGCCTTCACCTCCGACCGCATCGAGCGCGGTGAATCGCGCCTGTTCCTCATTCATGCCGGGGGCGGCGAGGCGCGCCCCCTCGGCGATCTCCAGGGCGAGCTGGCGGCCCCGCTCTGGTCACCCGATGGGCGCTCGGTCGCGGTCCTGCGGAAGGAACCGGTCCCGGCCGACGAGAAGACCAAGCAGGAGGCTCGGGACGACACGGTCGTGGCGGGCGAGGGGCTCCTCCCCAACCGGCTGTGGATCATCGATGCCGCCGGCGGCAAGGCCCGACAGGTCACCTTCGGCCAGCGCCAGGTCTGGTCGATAGCCTGGAACCCCGATGGCCAGCAGCTCGTCACCCTGACGACCGAATCTGCCGACCTCGACACCGTGTTCGCCCCCGGCGACCTCTGGCGTGTTCCCGCCACCGGCGGCGTGCCGCGCCACGTGGCCCGGTTCCCGGTGCTGCCGGGCGACCCCGTCGTCGTGGACATGCCGAATGGTCCGGTCGTCGCCGTCCGGGCCAACGCCCACCGCGCCGACCCGTCGGATTCCGTCTGGACGGTGCCGCTGGCCGGGGGTGAGCCGGCCAAAGCACTGCCGGAGATGTGCGGCGTCGTCGAACACCTCCTTCCCGCCCCCGGCCACCCCGGCGAGGTCGTGATCCGGATGGTCGAGGGCACCCACGCCGCGGTCTACCGCTTCGCCCTCGCCACCGCCGAACTGACCCCGATCACCCCGGCGGACCGGCACGGCCGGGGAACGGTCGTCGGAGCACCTTCGTTCTCGGCCGACGGGGAAACGATCGCCCTGGTCTGGTCGGACGGCGACACGCCCGACGAGGTCTGGCTCGGCACGCCAGGCGGAGAGGCCAAGGCCATGACCACCTTCGGGACCCCGTTCCGGGGCCGCCTCGGCCGCGTGGAAACCGTCCGCTGGCCGAGCGACGACGGGGTCGAGATCGAGGGGATGCTCGTCTATCCCGTTGACCACCGGCCAGGGCAGCGGGTTCCCCTGGTCGTCGAGATCCACGGCGGACCCTCCTGGCAGTGGGAGGAAGGGACGATGCTCAGTTGGCACGACTGGGCGCAGATGCTCGCCAGCCGGGGCTACGCGACCCTGGCCCCCAATCCGCGCGGCAGCACCGGCTATGGCTCCGCGTTCCAGAAGCTGCTCCAGGACGATGTCGGGGGCGGCGAGGCGCGGGACCTGACCAGCGGCGCCCGGGCGATGGTCGAGCGGGGCATCGCCGACCCAGACCGCCTCGGCATCGGCGGCTGGAGTTGGGGTGGCTACCTGACGGCCTGGACGATCACCCAGACGACGATGTTCCGGGCGGCCGTGATGGGCGCCGGCCTGGCGAACATGGTCTCCGACCACGGCCAGAACGATATCCCCTCGATGAACGACTGGATCTTCCCCGGCCACCCCTACGATCACCTGGACCACTACTGGCAGGCCTCCCCGATCCGCCACATCGACCGGGTCACCACCCCGACCCTGATCCTGCACGGTGCTGGGGACGACCGCGTCCACCCCGCTCAGGCGATGGAATACCACCGGGCCCTGAAGACGCGCGGCGTGCCGGTCGAGTTCGTCCGCTATCTGCGCGAGGGACACGGCGTCAAGGAACGCCTCCACCAGATCGACCTCATGAACCGGATCATCGCCTGGTACGACCGTTGGCTGGCGCCCGGGACCCCACCGGCCGGAGATGGCGCGCGGGCGATGGTCCCCGGCGACCCCGCGGCGTCCCCGGTACCGGCCCCCGGTGGCGACGTCGTCATCGGCGATCCGGCCATGATCAACGGCACGGGGGCGTCGTGATGAGTCCCCTCCGTGACCACGTCCACCGTTATGCCGCCCGCTGCGCCTGGTCGGGCAGCACCGGCGCCGGATATGCCGCCTACGGCCGTCAACACGAGGGGACGGTCGAGCCAGTCCCTGGCTCGCTGACGCTCTCCGCCGACCCGTCCTTCCGGGGCGACCCGGCATTCATGAACCCGGAACAACTGCTGGTCCTCAGCGCCGCCTCGTGCCAACTGCTCTCGTTTCTGGCCCTCGCCGCGCGGGCGGGAATCGACGTCATCGCCTACGAGGACCGGGCCGAGGCCGAGATGCCCGACCACGACCGGCCCGTCCGCATCACCCGGATTACCCTTCGCCCCCGCATCACCCTGTCGCCCGATGCCGAACCGGACACCATCGAACGCACTCACTCCCTCGTCGCCCGGGCTCACGATGAATGCTACGTCGCCAACAGTCTGACGACGACGATCACGGTCGAGCCGGAAATCTTCGTCGGCTCGGCGAATGCAGACTCCAGCCCAGCGTGATCGGAGGTAGCGAGTGATGCTCCGACCCCATCGTTGGCCGTCCATTCGGATGACCGCCCGGACGAGCCACATCGAGTGAAGGTGATCAATGCGACCCATCGCGACGGTCGGGCGCGACGGACAGCTCACGGATCCCATCGCGATCCGGCGCCACCTCGGCCGCGGCCCGGGTGACACCGTCGCGTTCGTATTCGCCGAGGACGGCACCGTGGACGTGCGGCGGGCGGACCCCGACCGCGAATCGGTGTTCGGATATCCAGGCATTGCCGGGCGAGACGCCCGACGACAAGACGTAGATCGCTGCGGGGACAGCTGCTTCCGCCGCCCGGAATTGGCCACCGGGCTCGATTTCGACACAGCGGTCGTCGCGGTCCGACGCTCGTTAGGGTTGGCCGGTCAAAAGTGCTCCGACAGCCGGGCGAACCGCTCCACGACCATGAACCGGGGATGGTCGGTCGGGAGGTCGGTCATCTCTAGGCGCCAGGTGTGCTGGTGGGGGATCAGGATCGCGCCGAGGCCGGCGTCGAGGGCGGGCCAGATGTCGGAGCGGGGCGAGTTTCCGATCATCCAGGTCCGGGCCGGATCCATGCCCCGGTGGCGGACCAGGGCCCGATAGGTGGCGGCGTCCTTTTCGAAGACGATCGCGGTGTGGGCGAAGAGCGGTTCGAGTCCGGACCGATCGACCTTCAGCCGTTGCTCCTCCGGGTGTCCCTTGGTCAGCATCGTCAATTCGTGCCGAGTCCCGAGGGCACGCAGGGTCTCCGGCACCCCCGGGATCAATTCCAGCGGCTGGTCCAGGACAGCGTCCGCGAGCCGGCCCAGGTGGGCCAGCGTCTCCTGGTCGGGCGGGTGACCGGCGACGCGCTCCCAGGTGACCGCCAGGCTGTCCCGAAAGGCGGCGACTCCGTAGCCATGCGTCCCGGAGTTGGCCCGCTCGATCTCGTCCAGGATCGCCCGCGCCTCGTCCCTGCCGAGCGGCGCGTGGTCCAGGGC
>JACCVE010000541.1 GCA_013698285.1 Chloroflexia bacterium
GCGCAGAACAAGATCCAGGACCCGGCCAAGCTCCGCCGTCTCATCGCCGACCTGGTGGACCGCGAGCAGTGGACCAGCCTGGACGCGGACGTGAAGGGTGATGCCTACGAGGGCCTGCTGGAGAAGAACGCCCAGGACACCAAGGGCGGAGCGGGTCAGTACTTCACCCCCCGCCCCCTGATCCAGGCCATCGTCGATGTCGTCCGCCCCGCCCCCGGCGAGACCGTCTGCGACCCCGCCTGTGGCACGGGAGGCTTCCTCCTTGCCGCCCACGACCACGTCGCCGCCCGCCACGACTTGGACCGCGACCAGAAGCGCCACCTCCGCCTCGATGCCCTGCACGGCGTTGAGTTGGTCGACGGCGTCACCCGTCTCTGCGCCATGAACCTGCTGCTGCACGGCATCGGCCCGGTCGCCGGGGAGGCCGCCGCGCCGCCGGTCGCCACCGACGACAGCCTCCGCTCCGACCCCGGCAGCCGCTACGACGTGGTCCTCTCCAACCCGCCCTTCGGCCGCAAGTCCAGCGTGATGACGGTCACCGCCGCCGGCGAGGCCGAGCGCGAGGCGCTGACGGTGGTCCGCGACGACTTCTGGGCCAGCACCTCGAACAAGCAGCTCAACTTCGTCCAGCACGTCAAAACGCTGCTGACGATCGACGGCCGGGCGGCGGTGGTCGTGCCGGACAACGTGCTGTTCGAGGGCGGTGCCGGGGAGACGGTCCGCCGCAAGCTGCTCCACGAGTGCGAGGTCCACACCCTGCTGCGGCTGCCGACCGGCATCTTCTACGCCCAGGGCGTGAAGGCGAACGTGCTCTTCTTCAATCGCAAACCGGCCAGCGCCACCCCCTGGACGCGGCGGCTCTGGGTCTACGACCTGCGCACCAACCAGCACTTCACCCTGAAGACCAACCCGCTCCAGCGGCGCGACCTGGACGACTTCGTCGCCCGCTACCGGCCGGAGGGGCGGCACGACCGGGTCGCGACCTGGACCCCGGAGACGCCGGACGGCCGCTGGCGCGCCTACGAGGCCGACGAGTTGCTGGCCCGCGACAAGGCCAGTCTGGACCTGTTCTGGCTGCGCGACGAGAGCCTCGAAGACGCCGCCGGTCTCCCGGACCCGGACGTGATCGCGGCCGAGATCGTTGAGGACCTGCGGGCCGCGCTGGAGGAGTTCGAGTTGATCCAGGGGGACCTGGCCCGACCCGTCGCGACCGTCTGAGACGGACCTCGGATGAACACTGGTTTCCGGGGGGCCGCTCCCGGCCCCGGTGGGGCTTCGTGGGTTCAGCGCGCGGGTTTCGGCCCCGCGCGACGGGGGGCGAGTCAGTATTCAGCCGAAGTCCGTCTGACGCCGAACCCGCGGCGCGATAGCCCCTGCACAGCGCTCCAATCGTGGTGACCGGGGACGCCCACCGGCAACGCCCCCGCGGCGCGCCAGGAAGCGGGCGGGTTGGTGGGAGGGCACAACAAAACGGGGGGACCGGGCGCCAGCCCGATCCCCCCGTTCGTCGCGCGGCGCGGCGCGCGATGCTAGTCCATCTCGTCGGGCTCGATGAGGGTGACGGTCACCTCGGTTTCGTCGTCTTCCGACCCGAGCCACGCGGTACCGGTGTGGCCGGAGTCGTTCAACTCGCCCAACCCGATCTGCAGGTGGGTCCGTCCCTCGTCCTCGATCAGGGTGCCGCCGATGTCGCCGCACGCGATGTAGGTGCCGATCTCCTCGTCGCTGAGGTGGACGTTGATGGCGTGGGGAGACGCGACGATCTCCTCCAGCAGCAGGTCAACATCGCTCCTGCTGATCTTTACGGCGTGCGCGCTGGCCGCGCCGACCCGCTCACCGCCGGTGGCCGGGTCCGCGACGCTCGTCAGGGGCGCGACGACGTCGCCAAGTTCGTCGCAGGTGCCGGTGTGGATGTGGGCGGGATGGGGTCCGTCCCCGGCCGCTGGGGTCGCCCCGCCCGCCGGCGTCGCCTGGCCCATCGATGCCCGCGAGAGGCCGCCGGGGACGAGCAGGACGAGCGCCGCAAACGCGATCGTGGCCGCGAATCGAAGGGACCCTCCACGGGGAAGTGGCACG
>JACCVE010000543.1 GCA_013698285.1 Chloroflexia bacterium
CCGCGCTCGGGGAGGACCTGAGGGCAGAACCGGACCTGGCCCCGGCCCACGAGCGGGTCCTTGGGGAGTGGGCCGAGCACGAGCACGGGTCGGCCTGGCTGTTCGTGACCGGCTACCCGATGGCGAACCGGCCCTTCTACACCCACCCCGACCCGGCCGACCCGGCGGCGTCGAATGGGTTCGACCTGCTCTTCCGGGGTGTGGAACTGGTGACGGGCGGACAGCGGCTGCACCGGCTGGCGGACTACGAGGCGGCGATGGCGAGCCGGAACCTGGACCCGGCCGCGTTCCGGGGCTACCTCGACGCCTTCCGCTACGGGATGCCGCCGCATGGCGGCTTCGCGATCGGCCTGGAGCGGTGGGTCAGCTGACTCCTCGGACTGGCCAACGTGCGGGAGGCGACGGCGTTCCCGCGGGATCTGGGGCGGTTGCAGCCGTGATCACTCACCAACCGTGACTCGCCGCGGTGGCCGCCGGATCGTGTCCTTGGGGAGTTCGGCGCCAGTGCAACGGCTGGGGGGCCACCCCCCCGCCGTGGCCTGCCGCCGGGCCCGGGTCGGGAGACCTTCGAGGCCCGGTCCCTGGTGAGGCCGATCGCCCGTACGGCGAACGGCCCCAACTGCAGTGGATAGGCGGCTATTCCCCGGCATAGGTCCCAACTGTCGAGCCAGGGTTCACGTTTCCGGATGAGCCGGACGTGGCCATGCCAGCCCGTCACGGGAAGACCCAGACGGGAAGGCGTCGCGGCCAGGAACGCGCGCTCGCGCAGGCACCGAACTGGCGTGCGGCGTGCGATCCCGGCGATCGGGTGCCCGAACCCACGGCAATGGTCCCGGTGTTTCGCATCGCACTCCTCAGGAGGGACGCAACCGATGCGAGCGACGCTGGACGAGATCACGCTGGCCGAGAGCGAAACGACCGAGATGGTGGAGGGGAGTCACACTTTCCCGCCGGAGTCCATCGACCGGACGCGGTTCGAGGAGAGTGGGACGCACACGACCTGCCCGTGGAAGGGGGTCGCCAGCTACTACCACGTCTGGGCGGACAACGGGCTGGTGCGGGATGCGGCGTGGTACTACCCGGTGCCGAAGCCGGAGGCGGCGAAGATCGCCAGCCACGTGGCATTCTACGCCAATAAGGTGAGGATCGGGGAGTGACTGCCGGGCTGTGATTTCGCTGGATCGGGCCGCGACGGGCCACTCCGGATAGCACCGGGGTGGCCCGTCGTTGCGCACGGGTGTGATGTCAGGTGGGGTCAGGACGGGTCGGATGCGAAGGCGGGTGCTCGGGGCGGGGCGACGAGCAACACCTCGACATTGACGACGCGGACCGGGGTCCGCTCACCAGAGCCCAGGTCGACGTCGATCGCGTCGGTCAGGACACCGGACGGGAAGCGGTGGCGGTAGGGCCGGTCGAGGACGGTGGCCCACTGGCCGAGCCGGGCCTGATCGGTCAGGCGGACGATCGCGCCGGGGGTGAGGGTCGCCTGGTCCGGTTCGGAGTCGCTATCGAGGCCGGATTCGTCGACCAGGATCAGTTCTGGCCGCATCAGGGTGCCGGTGACGCCGGTGGCCGGGAGGAGCGTGACCGTCTGACCCACCCACCCCAGCAGGGTGGCGAAGAGTTCCGGGCTCATGCCCCGCGTGCCGAAGCCCTCGGTCGCCATCACGGCATAGGGGGTCTTGGCCCGGGGGCCGAACCGGCGGTCCCCGGCGAGGGGGCGCCAGGTCGATATCCGGTCCTCCCCGTCCCAGTCGAAGGCGGCGCCGATCTCGCGGGGGGAAAGGCTCCCCGTCACCAGCGCGGCGATGCCGGCGGCGGCCAGAGCGCGGTAGGCGGCGGCCGGCACGGTGCCGCCCGCGACCACGATGGCCCCGGCGAGGTCGGTGGGGAGGCCCTGGGCCGCTAAGGCGCTGTCCGCCGCCGGGGTCAGGACCCGGAGGGGACCGGTGGTCGGTTCACCGTGGCCGACGATGCCGGAGATCCGGGACCCGACGGTGCGGATCGTCAGTTCGGAGC
>JACCVE010000544.1 GCA_013698285.1 Chloroflexia bacterium
CCCCTACCCTACTCGGCGCCAGCGGCCGGTCAGACCGGGACGATCAGGTTCTTCATCACGTCGCCGGAGAGGGACGCCTCCATCGCCGCGTCGAAATCGTCCAGGGAGAACGCGTCGGCGACCAGCGGCTTGACGTCGACCGTGCCGGTATGGAGGGCCTCGATCACCTTCGGGTAGCAGTACGGGCCCAGGTGGCTGCCGTGGATGTTCAGCTCCTTGGTGTCGCCGATCACGGTCCAGTTGACCGTGGCCGGCTCGTTGAAGACGCTGAACTCTACGAATGTGCCCAGCTTGCGGATCATCGCCAGGCCCTGCCCGACCGCCGCCGGGTTGCCGCTGGCCTCGATGTAGACGTCACAACCATAGTCGTCGGTCATCGCCATCACCCGGGCGACGGCGTCCTCCTCCGTGACGTTGATCGTCTCGTCGGCGCCGAACTGGCGGGCCAGGTCGAGGCGGTATCCCTTGGCGTCCAGGGCGACCACCTTGCCCGGCTTGAACAGCTTGGCGATCTGGACCATGCACAGGCCGATGTTGCCGACCCCGCAGACGACGACCGTGTCGCCCTCTTGGATATTCCCGCGCTCGACGGCGTGCCAGGCACAGGCCATCGGCTCGATGTAGGCCGCCTCGCCGTCGCTCAGGCCGTCCGGCACCTTATGGACCAGCGCCTTCTCCGGGAAGAGGTTGAACCGGGCCATGCCGCCCGGCAGGACCTCCTTGAAGCCGAAGATCCAATGCCGCCGGCACATCCAGTACTGGTCGTTCAGGCAGAAGCGGCACTCGCCGCAGGGGACGATCTGCTCGGCAACGACCCTGTCGCCCATCGCCACGCCGTGCCGCTCGGCGGCGCCCTCGCCCATCGCCACGATTCGGCCGGCGTATTCGTGGCCGGCGATCGCGGGCGGCTCGACGTAGCCCCGCTTGCCGTCCTTGCCCCAGAACAACTCGCCGCCCAGGAAGCACTTCATGTCCGAGGCGCAGATCCCGACCGCACCGACCTCGATCAGCAGTTCCCCCGGCCCCGGCTCGGGCACCGGCACCTCCTCGACCCGGTAATCCCGCGGCCCATAGGTCCGCACCGCCCGCATCGTCCCCGGCATCGTCGTTGCCATCGTTCTCTCCCCTCGAGTGCCTGAACCGATCATCCGGCGCCAGACGACGGCGGACCGAACCGTCCCCGGCACCCATGCGACCTCAATGACGCAGTGTATCGGAGGATGACGGCGGGTGAGTGTTCGCGGACACTCACGTCGCGGTCATGCGACGGTCCCGATGTCGTGACGGCACCGGTACGAGCCTATCCGGCGACCGGTCGTCCCTCGTCGAGGAACGCCACGACCTCGTCGATGAAGCGGTCCGCCAGGACGATCGAGTAGTGGTTCGTCCCGGCGATCTCCACGACGCGGCTGCCGGCGATGATGCCATGGAGCCGCTCGGCCTCCGCCGCGGGCAGGATCTGGCCGCGCTCGCCTCCCAACAACCCGTCGGTGGCGCGGACGATCAGCGTCGGGGCCTTGACGTACTCGGGCAAGACATCGGTCCGGGTCAGGAACAGGGAAGCCTGCTCTTCCGTGATCGCGTCCCGGGGCACGACGGAGATCGCCGTGCCGTCCGGCCGGGTCTCGGCGTCGTGGCGGAAGTAGCGCTCCCAGAACGGGCGATCCCCGGCGAAGTGGGGCGAGGCGAGCATCGCCTCCAGATAGGCGTCGAGCGAGGGATACGCGACCCCGAGCCGGGCCATCGCTGGGGCGATCGCCTCCATCGTGTCCGGCGGCAGGTTCCCCCCGGCATCCACCAGGACGAATCGTCCCATCCGGTGAGGGTGGACGGCGGCCAGGTACAGCCCGATCAAGCCGCCGAGCGAGTGACCGACGTAGTGGCTCGTCGCCAGCCCGAAGTGGTCGAGGATCGCCAGGATGTCGTTGGCGTGGAACGGCAGTCCGTAGCCGTGGGGCGGCTTGTCGCTCTGGCCCCGGCCCCGCAGGTCTAGGGCGATCGGGAACCAGCCCCGGGCCGCCAGCGCGGGGCCGGTATCCGTCCAATACTGGCCATTGGCCGTGATGCCGTGGACCAGCACGACCGCCCATCCCGGGTCGCCGGGCTCGCCCCAGGTCACCGCCCGGAGAGTCACGCCGTTGACGGGGATGTCGTGGTCCCGTGGCGCGGTCGCGGACTTGCTCATTCCGTCGTCTTCCCCGGCGCCACGGCCGGCCGCGCCACCGCCCCGCCGAAGACGTGGCGGAAGGGCCGCAAACGGCCCCCGAACGCCCCGGCGATGCCGCGGGGGAAGAACATCACCAGCAGGATAAAGATGACGCCGAAGATGAAGAGGGGGTCCCGCAGCGGCCGGCTCAACACGGCGGGCAGGCTGGCCACCGTGTCCGAGGCCGCCCAGTCGGTCAGCCGGATGTCGAGGAAGTGGTAGAGCATCGCCCCCGCGACCGGCCCCCAGAGCGAGCCACTGCCGCCGATGATCACCATCAGCAGCAACGTCACCGTGAAGTTGGCGCCGACGACCCGGGGGGTGGCCCCGCTGGCGAGAAACAGGTAGACCATCCCGCCGCACGTCGCCAGGGCGCCGGAGATGACGAACGCCAGCAGCTTGAAGACATAGGGCCGCAGGCCGAGCATCTCCACCCGCCGCTCGTTCTCCCGGATCCCCTTCCAGACCTGCCCGACCGGCGAGGTGACCAGCCGCCAGGCCAGCAGGTAGACCACGATCAGGGTCACCAGAGCCATCCAGTAGAGATTGTCGGTATTGACGACCCCGACCATCCATTCGGGCAGGCCACGGGTCCGCAAGCTCAGGCCCTCCTCGCCGCCGGTCAGGTCGCCGACGTTTTTGCCGACGATCACGGCCCCGGCCTGGGCGAAGGCCAGGGTGACCATCGCTAAGTAGACGCCCTCCGTCCGCAGCGACAGCGCCCCGACCGCCAGGGCCAGCACGGTGCCCCCGGCCAGGCCGAAGAGCAGAGAAGGGACGACCGACCACTCCCAATGGCGCAACGCGATCGCGGGCAGGTAGACACCGGCCCCGAAGAAGAGGGCATGCCCGAACGAGAGGACCCCGGTGAAGCCAAACAGCAGGTTATAGGAGAGGGCGGCGATGCCGAGCGTGAAGCCGACCGCCAGCAGCCGGAGGTTGCCCGGCCGGTCGAGCGGGCCGTTGAACAGGACCGGCACCTCGATCGAGAGTCGGGGCACCACGAGCAACAGCAGCAGGACCACGACCGGTGCCAGGGACCGGACCAGCCCGCCCGGCGTCATCTTGGACACCGTCCGGGCCGTCATCGCGTGCTCCCCATCAGCCCGCCGGGCCGCAGGAGGAGGACGGCCGCCAGCAGCAGCACGATCACGAAGTCGCCCGCCCAGGAGGTGTAGTAGTTGCCGAACTGCTGTGCCAGGCCGATGACCACGGCCGCCAGGGCGCTGCCGGTGACCGAACCGAGACCACCGATGACCACCACGATGAAGGCGAAGATCAGGTTGACCGAGCCGAAGGACGGGTCGATCGAGCCGAAGTAGGCCGCCCCGAACGCCCCGCCCAGCCCGGCCAGGGCGCCGCCCAGGGCGAACACCAGGGTGAAGGCGCGATCGACGTCGATGCCCAGGGCGCGCACCATCTCCCGGTTCTCGGCCCCGGCCCGGACGATCAGACCGTAGCGCGTCTTCTTGAGGAAGAGGAGCATGCCCGCCAGCACCAGCAGGGCCGCGGCGATGAGCAGGAACCGGTTGTTCGGGACCCGGGCGCCGAGGATCGTGCTGGTGTCCGATAGCCAGTTCGGTTGGGCGAAGACCCGCGCGTCCGGGCGCCAGATCACCGAGGTGAGCTGGCTCAGGGTCAGGCCCGCCCCGAGGGTCACCAGCACCTGGAAGATCGGTCTCGCATACAGGGGACGGAGTAACCCGACCTCGACGATCGTGGCGAGCGCCGCACCGACGACCGTGGCGACGACGATCGCCAGGAAGAACGCCGGGGTCGAGCCGGTGCCGGCCGGTGAGACCTGGTCGATGGTCCACCAGGCGCTGTAGGCACCCCAGGTGAAGAAGGCACCGTGGGCGAAGTTCAACACGTCCATCAGGCCGAAGATCAGCGATAACCCCGCCGCCAGCAGGAAATACATCGCTGCCAGGGCCAGCCCGGTCAGCGTCAGCAAGACGAACGTGCTCACGCGTGCCCCCCCACCCCGAGGTAGCGGGCCTGGAGCGCCTCGTCCCCCGACACCTCGTCCATCGACCCGGCGTGGACCACCCGGCCATCGTCGATGATCACCGCGTCGTCCCCCAGTGCCCGGGCCATGGCCAGGTTCTGCTCGACCAGCAGGATCGTGGTCGTCCCCTTGACCGCGACCAGCGCCTCGGTCACCTGGTTCACCACGACGGGCGCCAGGCCCTTCGACGGTTCATCGATCAGCAGGAGGCGGTTGTCGTTCACGAGAGCCCGGGCGATGGCGACCATCTGCTGCTGCCCGCCGGAGAGCGAGCCCGCCCGTTGCGCGCCGCGTTTCTTGAGGTCCGGGAAGAGATCGTAGGCGCGCGCAAGGCGCTCGCCCGTGGCACCGGGGCGCTGGGCCAGCCGCAGGTTCTGCTCGACGGTCAGGCCGGCGAAGACATCCCTATCCTCGGGGACATAGCCGATACCCCGTCGCACAACCGCGTGGACGGAATCGCGCGTCAGGTTAGCCCCGTCCAGGGTGATCGTCCCCTCGCGGGCCGGCAGCAAGCCAAGGATCGTCCGCAGCGTCGTCGTCTTGCCGGCCCCGTTCCTCCCGAGCAGGACCGTGACCCGGCCGGGCAGGACATCGAAGGAGATGCCCTGCAAGATGTGCGACTCGGCGATGTAGGAGTGGACGTTCGCCAGTCGCAGGATCGGTTCGGTCCCGGTGCGAGCCGTCGCAGACCGCTCGATGGTGGTGCTGGTCATGTCACGCCCAGGTACGCGGATCGGACGAACGGGTCGGCCATCACGGCCGCCGGGGTGTCATAGGCGACCAGGGCCCCGTTCGCCAGCACAGCGACCCGGTCCGACAGGTCGTGGACGACGTCCATCTTGTGTTCGACCATCAGCACCGTCTTCCCCTCGACCTGGCGGATGCGGCGGATCACCTCGAGCATCACCGGCACCTCCTCGGCGCTGACCCCGGCAGTCGGCTCGTCGAGCAACAAGACCTCCGGCTCGGAGCAGAGCAGGATCGCCAGGTCCAACTTCCGCTTATCGCCGTGGCTGAGTGACCCGGCCACGACCCGCTCCTTCCCGGCCAGCCCGACCGTCTCCAGCGCCCAGGCGGCCCGTTCCCGGGCGGCCCGATTGTGGCCAGCGCCGCGCCAGAACGCGTAGTTGCCGGGGTGGCTGGCCTGGGCGGCGAGCCGGGTGTTCTCCAGTGTCGAGAGCCCGGTGAAGACCGTGGTCAGTTGGAACGACCGGCCGAGGCCGTGCCGCACCCGGGCGAACGGCGGCATGCCCGTGATGTCGTCGCCCCGCAGCCAGACGGAGCCCGCCGAGGGCGAATAGAGCCCGCTCAGCAGGTTGAACAGGCTGGTCTTGCCGGCGCCGTTCGGCCCGATGATCGAGACGAACAACCCGGCGGGCACGGTGAACGAAACGTCGTCCACGATCGTGGCGCCGCCGAAGCGCAAGCTCAGGCCTCGGGTCTCGATGGCGGCTGGATGCGTATCCATAAAGGGGAAGCCAGGGGCGGGACCGGGACGGCGCGGGTTCCCAACGCCGTCCCGTCCACCAGGCCGGTCGCTCCGATTCCGCCCTAGCCGCCAACCTCCGGCGGGGCGACATCCTCCGGCTCCAGCGTCGCCAGGACCTCCAGCTCGGCGGTCGTGCCATCGGTAGCGAGGCTCACCTGGAACATCGGCTGGAGGAGGGCGTGATCCTCCGCCCGCACGGTGTAGCTGCCCTTGACGCCCTCGAACTCGTACCCTTCCAGAGCCTCGATCATCGCGTCGACATCGGCCCCGTCGGCCTCCT
>JACCVE010000554.1 GCA_013698285.1 Chloroflexia bacterium
TCCCAGCGGTGGCGCAGCTCCGGCGCCACCCCGCCGATCTGGGAACAGACCACCGCGATCCGGTTGTGGTGGAATTCCTCCCCCAGCATCAGGCCGGCCGCCTCACCCTGGAAGAACCCCAGCGTCACCACCCGGGACGACGGGGCGCAGGCCCGGATGGCCTCGTGCAGGGCACGGGCCGACCCGGACGCCTCGAAACAGATGTCCGCGCCGAGGCCGCCGGTCAGGTCCCGGATTGCCTCGGCCGCCCCGTCCGGTCCGATGGTCATCGCCGCGCCACCCTCGGCCGCCAGCTCCCGCCGGGCCGCGATCGGGTCG
Source organism: Chloroflexia bacterium (assembly GCA_013698285.1). Lineage (GTDB taxonomy): Bacteria > Chloroflexota > Chloroflexia > Thermomicrobiales > UBA6265 > JACCVE01. Next base: position 319 of record JACCVE010000554.1, read on the forward strand.
ACCGCCACGACCGAGGCTCCCGACAACCGAGCCAGCCGCACGACCAGTTGGCCGACCACACCGAGGCCGAACACCGCGACCGTCTCCCCGAGCCGGATCGCCCCGTCCAGGACCCCATTCAGGGCGATCGGGCCGATGTGGGAGAAGATGCCCAGGATCGGGTCCGTCCCCGGGGGCAACGTCCGCCACCCGATGTCCTCCGCCCGGGCGACGTGCCCGGTCTGGTGACCCCAGGTGCCGTGGACCAGCGTCCCCGGCGCCAGGCCCGACACGCCGGGTCCGACCTCGACGATCTCCCCGACCTCCTCGTAGCCCCATGACCGCGGCGGCTCCGGCGCCTGGTCCTCTGAGTCGTCCCGGGACAGGAAGAGGCGCCGCCCGGCGTCCCATCGCTTGTGGAGATACGGGTTCGTCCCCCGGTACGCCGTCAATTCCGTCCCGGCGCTGATCCCCGAATAAAGGGTCCGGAGCCGCACCTCGCCCGGGCCGGGCGACCGATCCGGCAACGCCTCGAACCCCACCTTCTTCACCCCGGTGAACCGCACCGCCACGACGGCCATACCCCGCCTCCCCTCGCCTCCTCATCGACCGCCCCCGGCGCGGCAGCCTAGTCGCGGCTCATCCAGCCGTCAAGCGTTCCGCCGGGAAAGGTGGCATGGCAGGTACCCGTGTGGTGACCGTTAGAGGCACCCGTGGAATCGTGCCAACGCGGCGCACCGAAAACGCCGGACACGCGGGTGCTCACGGGGTACGCGGTTTGCAGCCGACGCGAGAACGTGTCGACGCACCCGCTGATCTTGGCGCGCCGGGACGCGTTCGGGGCGACCGATGTGAGTCGCTGAGATGCGGTGATGTCGAGCGGTCCCGCGCGGTCAGTCGAGGGGTGGGGATCGGGTGATCGCGCTCAGGAGGTCGGCGGTTTCACGAGCCGTTCGCCGCGAATCGCAACAGCTGGAGCTTGTTCACCGTCGCGACCCCGATGACCTTGTCGGCACCGCCGTAATAGACGAAATAGTCGTCGCCGAGTTCAGCCGTGCCGCAGGTGAAGACGACGTTTGGCACGTCACCCTCCAGCTCCCACGATTCATTGGGTTCCAAGATCGCGTCCGTCGGCCAGTTGATGACCCGTGATGGGTCGTCCAGATCGAGGAGGACGACGCCGAGGCGGTACACACGCTCCGGGCTGACGCCGTGGTAGATGCATAGCCAGCCCTGATCGGTCTTCAGCGGCGGGCCGCCGGCGCCGATCTTCAGACCGTCCCAGTTGCCCGGGCGCGGCTCCATGATCTTCCGATAGTCACCCCAATGCGTCAGGTCGTCGGAATACGCGAGCCAGATGTCCGGGGGGATGCGGTGGAACATGACGTAACGGCCATCGATCCGCTCCGGGAAGAGGGCGGCATCCTTGTTGTCCGGTCCCGGCAAGACGATGCCGTGTCGTTGCCACCCGAAGAAATCGGTCGTCGAGGCCATGGCGACCTGGATGCCGAGCGAGGACCACGCCGTGTACAGCATGTGCCAGCGGTCGTCGATCCGGGTCAGGCGGGCATCTTCTACCCCCCACGTCTCTGTTTCGCCGGCTGGCTCGAAGACCGGCTGGTCGAGACGAGAGAACTGGAACCCGTCGGTGCTGACGGCAAAGCCCAACCGGGAGACATCGCTCGTCGTGCCTTGGGCGCGGTAGAGCAAAACCACGGCACCGTCTGTCTGGGCCGCGCCGCAGTTGAAGACGGTCCGGCTCTCCCACGCATGCTCCGGGACCGGGGCCAAGACGGGGTTTCCCGCATAGCGCTGGAGTTTCACCTCGACTCTCCTCCGATCACCCGACGCATGCCGCGCGTCCGTTCGAACGGTGATCCTC
>JACCVE010000570.1 GCA_013698285.1 Chloroflexia bacterium
AGTGCATGCCGACCAGGACGTTCTCAGCCACGGTCATGTTGGCGAAGAGGCGGATGTTCTGGAAGGTGCGGGCGATGCCGAGGGTCATCACCTGGTCCGGCCGCATCTTGCGGCGGCCGGAGACGACGACTCGGCCGTTGTAGCGGATGTCGCCCGAGGTCGGTTGGTAGATGCCGGCGATCATGTTGAAGAAGGTGGTCTTGCCGGCGCCGTTGGGGCCGATCACGGCGGCGATGGCCCCCCGGGGGATCGAGAGGGAGACCTTGTCGACGGCGACCAGGCCGCCGAATCGCTTTGAGACATCGCTGGCGACCAGCAGGGGCGGGCCATCGGCGTGGGAGGCGGGCCGGGCGGTGGCGGGCATCGTGGCGTCGGGGGCAACGGTCATGCGCGTGCTCCGGCGGTCGGCTCTTGCTCGGCCCGGACGTCGTAGGCCTGCTCGTTGGCGGCGTCCATTTCCGATTCGTCGTCCGCGACCAGTTCGGCCCGGCGGCGGCGGTCGGGGAACAAGCCGCCCGGTCGCAGCAGCATGGTCAGGACGAGGGCGAGGCCGAAGATCAGGAGACGGTCGGTGGAGACGGAGTGGTTCTCGATCACGGCGATGTCGAGCTGGCGGCCGATCCACTGGATCGGGGTGTCGAGCGCCTCGGCCAGGATGCGGTCGAAGCCCTGGATCAGGAGGCCGCCGGCGATGACGCCGTAGATGTTGCCGAGGCCGCCGAGGATCACCATCGCCAGGATGATGACCGAGACGGAGAACTCGAACTGGTCGGGGTAGACGACCGTCAGGTAGCCGGAGTAGATGCTGCCGGCGAAGCCGGAGAACGACGCGCCGAGGGCGAAGGCGAGCAGCTTGGTCTGGACTAGGTTGACGCCCATGCTGGCGGCGGCGATCTCGTCCTCGCGGATGGCCTGCCAGGCCCGGCCGAGGCGGGAGGCGTAGAGGCGGGTGATCATGAACACGCTGAGCACGGCGACCAGCAGGATCAGCCAGTACCAGTTGCGCTGGTCGGTGGTGCCGAAGCTGATCTCGTTGCCGCCCCAGAGCGGGATGGTGGGGGGGCGGGCGATACGGTTGATACCCGACGGGCCGCCGGTGACGCTCTCGGCGTTGGTGAACACGCTGGGCACGATCTCGCCGAAGCCGAGGGTGACGATGGCGAGGTAATCGCCCCGCAGCCGGAGGGTCGGCGCCCCGAGGAGGACGCCGAAGGCGGCGGCGATCAACCAGGAGACGGCCAACGCGGGCCAGAAATTCTGGAGGAAGCCGGGAACGAGGTCGTTGCGGACCAGGGGACTGCCGGGGGAGGTGAGGAAGGCAGCGCCATAGGCGCCGATGATGAAGAAGGCGGCATAGCCGAGGTCGAGCAGGCCGGCGTAGCCGACGACGATGTTGAGGCCCATCGCCAGGATCACGAAGACCATGATCGCCAGCCACGATCCCAGGCGGTTGAATCCCAGGGCGCTGTCGATGAAGGGGTAGACCGCGGCGAATGCGAAGGCGAGGATCCCCCAGGGGATGCGTCGTTCGTCGTTCGCGCGTGCGTCCCGGGCCCGGCCGGCCGTGGCGGTGGTCGCCGTCATGGTCGCCCCCCTAGACCTTGTCGACCGTCTGCTCGCCGAGCAGGCCGGAGGGGCGGAAGACCATCACCAGGACCAGCACGGCGAAGATGACCGAGGAGGTCCACTGGGCGCCCCAGCCGGACACGTACTGTTTCATGAACCCGTCGGAGAACGACCAGGTGAGGCCGATCAGCAGGCCGCCCAAGACCGCCCCGGTCAGGTTTCCGATGCCGCCGAGGACGGCGGCGGTGAAGGCGAAGAGACCATACTGGAACCCCATCTGGAAGCGGGCACTGTTGTTGTAGTAGAGGGCGACCATCCCGGCGGCGCCGGCCAGCGAGCCGCCGAGCAGGAAGGCGACGCCGATCGTGCGATTGATGTCGATCCCCATCAGGGCGGCGGCCTGGCGGTCCTGAGCGGTGGCCCGCATCGCGGTGCCGATCCGGGTCCGGTAGACGAACCAGACCAGGCCGATCAGGAGGGGGATCGTGACCCCGACGACGAAGAGGTCGAACGGCCGCACCCGGATGCGGGTCTCGAGCCCGAACCACTCGGTCAGGACGTTCATGCTCCTATATTCGAGGGGGATGATCTCCGGCGGGGTGAAGGGGTTGGAACCGTGCCAGTAGATACCGATATTTTGGAGGATGAAGCTGATCCCGATCGCGGCGATCAGGGGGGCCAGGCGAGGGGCATTGCGGAGGCGCTTGTAGGCGACGCGGTCGATCCCATAGTTGAGGCCGGCGCTGAAGATCATCGAGCCAACTAGGCCGAGCAGCAAGATGCCGATGATGGCGATGCCGGAGGATTCGTCGGTGACGCCGGAGATGCCGATCATGGTGGTGGCGAAGAAGGCGCCCATCATAAAGACCTCGCCATGGGCGAAGTTAATCAGCTCGATGATGCCGTAGACCAGCGTGTACCCCAGTGCGATCAGGGCAATCAGCGAGCCGGTAGCGACGCCGATGATCACGTACTGGGTGAAGAGCGTCCAGTTCACATCCATGCGGGGAACCTCGTGACCAATCACATCATGGGCCCCGGCGTCAGCGACGGCGGGGAGGAAACGCGACGGCGACCGTTGGCACGGGTGGGCAGGGCCAAGGAGCGCGACGGAGAGGAGGGTGCGCGGGACGGG
>JACCVE010000007.1 GCA_013698285.1 Chloroflexia bacterium
GGACGCCCTGCGTCACCGCAAGGCGTCGGTCCTCTCCGAAGCCCTGCGTGACGTGCCCACCGGCGCGGCGGATCGATTGAGCGGCCCGGAGCGACGGCGGCTGGACCGGGTCGCGGGGCGGGACCTGGCCGCCGCCCGGCTCGCAGAGGCCCTGGCGACCGGTGACCCGGCGGCTGTGCAGCGGGCGAGCGACGAGGTGGCCGCCCTCGGCGGTTCGGTGCCGGAGTTACTCGACTGGGCGGGCGTCGCGGCCGGGAACGAGCGGGACGCCCTCACCAGGGCCTTGCGCGACATCTCCCGGGCTCGGCCCACGGACCATCTGCACCTGGCCCGGCTGGTCGTCGCCGCCCGGGCCGTGACCGCCACCGAGGACGGCATCGAGCGGCAGATCTCGGCCACCTTCCAGCGCCAGGCGGCTCGCGTCGGCTACCTGCACCACTACCGCGACGCGATCGCGGCGAACGACCCGGAGGCCATCGCGGCGGTGATCGCCGGCGACCAGGTCGGGGCGATCGAGGTCCTCGATGGGGCCGAGCGGGCGACCGTCGCCGACGCCATGGCACGCGTGGGGGCATCGGAGACGGTCGGGTAGCGAGTTCGTGAGATCGTGACGAGATGGACCCCTTGGTCCCGGGGCGCCGGAAAATCGTCTGGTCTGGCGTTTCTCAAATCTCAATATGTTGGGAGTGATAGGGCCTCGGGCTCATCAATGTACCAGCGTCCACCGTGCCGAATCCTGACCCAATCGCGTACCTGACGGTGACACCGATCCGATCGTCAGGGAATCGATTGGCACGGAATCCGGTTGGTGATCACGCACTCATCGGAGTGCCGGTGTTCATCGGAACCCCGCACCACCGTGGCCCGGGAGGACACGAGGTCCTCCCCGACGATGCGTATCGAACGTTGACTCTGGATGCGGATTCCGTATGAGACGATGCCGCGGACGATCCGTCCGGGTGGGCGAACGCCCGTGAGCGGGCGTGTCGGGCGCCCTACCGACGCTACTCCTTGACCGCCAGCACCACGTTGTGGGCGCAGAACCGGTTCAGCAGGGGGATGCGCTCGACCACCGATTCCAGGACCGCGACGACCGGCAACAGCGGTGGCGGGGTGAAGTCGGGGACGAGGCCGAGGGCGCGGGACTCGACAAGCTTGGCGCCACCGAGGGTCAGGCCGTCGATGACCTCGCGCTCGGGGATCAGGCGCTCGGCCCCGGTGTCCTGCGGAACGCGGCGCATGAGGAGCGGCCAGTATGGGTTGCGGGGATTGTGGTCCCAAACCAAGACGTGGCCGCCGGGGCGGGTGACGCGGACCATCTCGGCCAGGGTCTCGAGGACGGCGTCCGGCTCGGCGACGTGGTGCATCACCGCGACGCAGTAGGTCAGGTCGAAGACACCGTCTTGGAAGGGCAGGTCGGTGCCGCTACCCGTCACGGCGTTGGCGCCGGGGGTCAGGCGGCGGAGGACGCCGAGCATGCCCCGGGAGGGGTCGAGGCCCGTGACCGCGTACCCCTCGGCGGCGACGGCGCGGGCCAGGGTTCCGGTCCCACAGCCCAGGTCGAGGGCGGTCCCGGGCCGGGTGTGGGCCGTGATGTAGCGGACCCGCTTGCGGATGTAATGGGCGACGACGTGGCCGGGCAGGCTCTCATCGTACTCGGCGGCGACCAGGTCGAAGTCGGTCGCGCCCTCGGCCAGGCCGGCCGGGGGAGAACCGGCGGGGCGCTGCTGGCGTTGGGATCCGGTGGTGACGGGGGGAGGAGTGGACATCAGGACGGCTCGCCTCCGGTGTGCGGCGCGGTGGTGGTCGTGGTGGTGGCGGTGGTCGTGGCCGCCGGGGCGGACCGGTGGCCGGCCGGTGGCCTGGCCTGCCCCGCCGTGCGGAGGCGGAACCGGACGATGAAGACGATCATCTGCAGGCCGAGGACGACCGCCTTCCGGAGATCGCCGGTGACGGAGGAGACGCCGACCCGCGGCAGGTAATTGACCGGGACCTCGACGATCCGGGCCCCGGAGGCGATCGTGAGAAGCATCAGCTCGGGGCCGAAGTGGCTGCCGCCGACCGTGAACCTTTCCTGCACCGTGGCGATCGCCGGGCGGGTGAAGAGGCGATAGGTGCAGCCGACATCGCTGAGGTGACTCGTGTTGAACAGCACTTCGACCAGCTTGGCGACGGCCCAGTTGCCCCACTTGAGGAAGAAGCCCATGTTGGCGCCGCGCCAGATCAGTTCGCGGGTCGTGCGGGTGCCGAAGACGGCGTCGCAGTCGTCGCTGTAGACCAGCAGTTTGAGGATGTCGCGGGGGAGGAAGGTCCCGTCCGGCTCGGCCAGGACCAGGATGTCGCCGGAGGCCTCGGCGATGCCGCGCCGGTAGGACCAGCCATAGCCCTGTCGCGACTCGAAGACCTGGCGGGCGGGGGTCCGCTCGACTTCCTCTGTGGTCCCCTCTTGGGCGTTGTTATTGACGACCAGGACCTCGTCGACGACCCCGGTGGCGAAGAATCCCTCGATCACCTCGCGGATCGAGTCCCGCTCCGCGTAGGTGCCTAGCACCACCGAGACCGTCTGTCCGTTCCACATGCCCGCTGCCCCAATCTCCCCCGTCGCGGCGGTCACGCTGCCGCCAGGCATGATACACGCATCCCACTGGCCAGACCGTCAGGAATCAGACAGGGGGCGAGATTCATCAGACCGATGGCGGCACGACCTCGATCCGCTGCATGAGGAAGAGGTAGACCGGCCGATCGTGTAACCACGACGAGTACTCGGTCCAGGCGATCACCTGGTAGCCGGGGGGCGTGCCGATCGCGCTGGTGATGACGAAGCTCGAATCGGTGGCGGTGGCGAAGAGGTTGGTCCACCACGGCCCGCCTGGTGACTGGTGAGGGATGGCATTGGCGACCGAGAACTCGTAGAGGTGGTAGCCGTCCCAGGAGGACCCCGCGTCGAGGCGGGTCAGGGGCACGCCGATCTCCTCGTGGGCATAGGCGGCGAATTCCCAGGTGGCGTCCTGGAAGACGAGGAAGTCGCGGGTCGCCACCATCGAGTAGATCCCGACCGCCGCGATCGCGGCCCAGGCCACCGGCGTCGAGAACCGGACTCCCCGTAGGGACCAGAGAAAGAGGGCGATCGCCACCGGCAACAGCGGCAGCAGGTAGCGGTCGACGGAGATGATCCAGGTTCGGAAGTGGAAGGAGGGCGGCAGGACCCCGATCACCTGCCAGACGCCGATCACGGCGACCAGCGCCGCCCCGGCCCGGTCGGGCGAGCGGGGCCCGCCGAGCTTGCGTCCGATCGCCACCGCGAAGACGAGGGAACCGAAGGCCGAGGCGTAGGTCCAGACGTCCTGGATCACGACCCCGTCCTCGTTGAGCCAGGGCCGGCCGCCCCAGAGGTCCGAGGGGCCGAGGCCATGGAGGCCGACGAACTGAGAGACGTAGGGCATTTTCAACGGGCCGAATCCGGCCGGGCCACCGGCGAACCAGGCCAGTCCAGCGACGAGGACGGCCAGCCAGGCTCCCAGGAAGACGGCGCCCGGCAGTCGAGGCCGTCTGATCAGGTGGCGGGCACCGGCCAGGGCGCCGAGGACCAGGGGCAAGACGATGAAGCCCAGGTAGACCATCTCGACCACGGTCATCAGGCGGACCAGTTCCCACGTGCCGCCGATCCCGGCCCCAAAGACCTGGTCGAGGAAGGCGTCCTGTTGCTCGGGGACGCCGTGGATGAAGAACAGCCAGGCGTAGTAGGCGACGGTCGTCGCGGCGGGGATGGCGACCACGTCGAGGAATAGCCGGAGGCCCGCCCGGTCGGGGCGGAGTCGGCGGGCGGCGATCAGGTACAGGACGACGGCGAAGGGGATCAGGACGCCCTGCTGGCGGACCAGGATCGTCCCGGCTGCCGCGACCGAGCCGAGCACGGTGGCCTGCCGCGACGGGGCGTCCGGGCGAAGGCCGCGAACCGTGAGGGCCATGGTGATGACCAGCATCGCCGTGAACTGCGGGTCGGTCATGAAGCTGAAGCCGAGGACGAAGGCCAGCGGGTTGAAGAGGTAGACGGCGGTGCCGATGGCGGCCCGGGGCCGGGGCACCGCCAGTTGGCCGAGCATGGCGTAGAAGGCGACCCCGCTCAGGGCCGTCAGGACGACGGTCGAGAGGCGCATCGCCCCGAACGACAGGCCGAACAGTAACGAGAAGAAGCCACCCCAGGCGACCTGGAAGAGCAGGGTGATCACCGAGAGGTCGAGGACCCGCAAGTCGCCCTCTCGAAGCAGGATCTCGACTGATCGGCTGTAGACCCAGTCGTCGCTGACGGGGGCGGCGGTCAGCGTCGGGATCACCGCGGCCGCCAACGCGTAGCATGCCAGGACCACGCAGGCGGCGGGGTGGGCGCGGACGAGCGACCCGAGCGCTGAGTCACGCAGGGCCACGCCGCGCGGGGACCCGGTGGCCCTCCTCGTCC
>JACCVE010000008.1 GCA_013698285.1 Chloroflexia bacterium
CGCGCCAGGTGACATGTTGCCCTTGACGGACTACTCAGAATGACCGTTTCAAGGGCAGACCTGACCCAGGGTGATGCGTCGAGGCGTGACGAAGGCCACGGGTCGGGGTGCCGTCCGTGTCGAAGACAAGGAGCCTCATGGCTGGACCACTGGAAGGGGTTCGGGTGCTCGATCTGTCGCGGCTCATCGCCGGCGGCGCGCTCGGCATGTGCCTGGCGGACTTCGGCGCCGATGTGGTCAAGGTCGAGCAACCGGGCCGGGGCGATCCGCTGAGGACCTGGCGTGCCGATGGGGAATCCTACTGGTGGCGCGTCTATGGCCGGAACAAGCGGTCCGTGACCCTGAACATCGACTCGGCCGGGGGAAGGGATCTGCTGCGGCGACTGGTGCCCCGCTTCGACATCCTGGTCGAGTCGTTCGTGCCCGGCAAGATGGAGGCGTGGGGGATCGGGCCGGAGACGCTCCATGACTGGCATCCCGGCTTGGTGATCGTCCGCATCTCCGCCTGGGGACAAGATGGCCCGAAGCGGACCCAGCCGGGGTTCGGGACGCTGGTCGAAGCGGCCAGCGGCCTGGCGGCGATGACGGGCGACGCGGGCGGCCCGCCGGTGCTGCCGCCCTTCCCCCTGGCCGACATGTACGCCGCGCTCTACGCCGCCAACGCCGCGATGATGGCCCTCTATCACCGGGACATGCACGGTGCCCCCGGCCAGACGATCGACATCTCGCTCTTCGAGGCGGTTTTTTCCACCCTCGGCCCGCTCGCTGCCGAGCATGCCGCCCTGGGACGGGTGCGGACCCGGGACGACACGAGCGTGCGAAACACCGCCCCGCGCGGGGCCTACGAGACATCGGACGGTGGACACGTCGCCATGAGCGCCTCCACCCCGGACACGGCCGGGCGTTTCCTGACGGCCTATGGGCTGGGCGACCTCCTCCTCGACCCCCGGTTCGCGACGAACGAGGCACGGGTCCGTAACGTGGACGCCCTGGACGAGCTGGTCGCGGGGGCGATCGCCCGGCACACCCTGGCGGAGAACCTAGAGATCGCCGGGGCACATCACCTCACCGCGGTCGCGGTCCAGACGATCGCCGACATCGTGGAGGACCCGCATTGGCAGGCGCGACCGTTGACGATCGATGTCTCGGACGACCAGGGAGCGGTGAGGATGCACCACGTCGTGCCGCGCCTGTCCGGCACCCCGGGCGAGATCCGCTGGCCCGGCCCGCGCCTCGGCGCCCATAACGACGGGATCTACGGGCAGGAGCTGGGTATCCCGGACGAGGAGATGGAGAAGTTGCAACGGGAGGGCGTGATCTGACCCGCGGCCAACGGGCCGTTGGAAGACGGGACGTTTCCCTCGAACGACGTCATCCGCACCTGGATGCTGCCCGTCACCTGGGAGGCAGCGACCGCCGCCGCCGAATATCCGACCCGAGGGATCGAAGGGGGATCGAGCGACCGATGGAGACATGGCAGACCGGGATCACCGACAGCGGCCCCGATTTCATACGCGTGCGTGGCTACGACATCGTCGACCTGATCCAACGGTGCAGCTTCGCCGAGATGGTCTTCGTGCTGCACCGGTCGCGGCTGCCCTCCGACGGCGAGCGGCGGCTGGTCGATGCGATGCTGGTCGCCTGCGTGGACCACGGGCCAAGCTCGCCGTCGGCCCTCGCGGCGCGGGTGGTGGCCTCGGGCAACCGGCGAGCGCCGGAGGCCGCCGTGGCCGCTGGCCTGCTCGCGATCGGGGACTTCCACGGGGGAGCCGGGGAGGCGTGCGCGGCCTTGCTCGCGGAAGGCATCGACTGGGCGAAGCGGGACGGTCAATCGCACGCGGCCGCCGCCGGCTGGCTGGTCGAGCGGGCAGTAACCGAGGGTGTCCGGTTGCCGGGGTTCGGACACCGCACCCACGCCGAGGATCCTCGTTCGACGATGCTCTTCGCGCTCGCCCGCGAAAACGGGGTGGCGGCGGACGGCTTGGCAATGGTCGAGGCGGTCCGCGACGAGGCGGCTCGCCGCATCCGCCCCCTCCCGATCAACGTCGATGGGGCGATCGGCGCGATCCTGCTCGACCTCGGCTTCGCCCCGGTGGCGGCCCGCTTCTTCTTCCTCATCAGCCGGGTCGCGGGTCTGACCGCGCAGGTGGCGGAGGAGATGGACCGCGAGCGTCCAATGCGCATTTCGATCCCGATCGAGTACGATGGGCCGCCGGCTCGATCGCTGCCGGGGGCCGACGGAGGTTAAACGGATTCCGCTGGTGAAATGGTGGAATGGCCCGCACTCTGACGATCCCGCCGCATCCGCCCCCTCCCGATCAACGTCGATGGGGCGATCGGCGCGATCCTGCTCGACCTCGGCTTCGCCCCGGTGGCGGCCCGCTTCTTCTTCCTCATCAGCCG
>JACCVE010000016.1 GCA_013698285.1 Chloroflexia bacterium
CGCCGCGCTGGCGGCCACCGCGTCGTCATGGGACACCCGTCCCAGATCCGCCACGGCCTCGCGCCGCGCTTGCCAGGCCGGCCACAGCCGGACGGAGAGTGTCGCCCGCTCGGTGGACGCACGGGCCGACCGGACGTCCCCTCCCAGGGCCGTGATCCGGTCCTGGGCCTCCGCCTCTTCCCGGCGGACATCGTCGTAGGCCGCCGCCGCGGCGCGGGCCCGATCGAGTCGCGCCGTCAGGGCGTCGAGCGGGTCCTGGCCGCGCTTCCCGCGTCCTCCCGGCCGGGAGTCCTGAAGAACGAGAGCCAGCCGGGCGTCGAGCGCCCGGATTGCCTCGGCCGGTGACCGCGCGGCGCCGGCGATGCCCGTCAGCGCGAGGTGTTCCTGGATCTCGGCGTGGCCGAGATGTTCCAGCGCTTGCAGGTCGGCGAGGTTGAAGGCGAAGACCGCGTCGAAGAGATGCCGGTCCATCCCTCCCAACAGGCGGGAAAGCGTGTCGTCGGGTACCGGTTGGCCCTCACGAGTCGCCCGGACGCCGCGCCGGCCCGCGTATCGCTCGATGACGTGGGTAGTGCCGTCCTGGTCCCCAAGGACGATCTCGCCGCCGTGCCGGCCACCGCGCAGGGGGGGATACTGGCCGGTCCCGGCCGGTCCCGGCACGAAGCCGAACATCATGCCCCGGATGAACGCCAGCAAGGTGCTCTTGCCCGCCTCGTTCGGCCCGGAGAAGACGGTCAACCCAGCGGGGATATCATCGACCCGGTAGTCATGGAGGACGCCAAAACCGTCGATGTGCCAACCACGAATCTGCATCACGTCCCTCACGCCTCGTCGTCGCGGTCGAGCTCGCCGATCGCGGTCACTTCCGCCTCCGCCAGGAGGCCGGCCCACGTCGCGTGGGCATCGCCGGGCCCGGCGGCCGGGACCGGATCACCATGCCCCGGTCCGGCGGCGTCGCCCAAGGACCGGACCCAGGCCGCCAAGGTGTCCGGGTCCTCACGGAACTCCTGACCGAGTCGCAGCACCTCGGCCGAGAGGTCTCCCCGGCCCCGGATGGCCTCGAAGTCGAACTCCGGCGCGGTCCGATCGACCAGGCGGTCCCACCAGACCCGGTGATCCTGCCCGACCCCGGTCTCGGCGAGGGTTGACAGGATCTCCGCCATCGCCCCCGGGCGACGAACCTCGTCACGGACCGGTCCTGACCCGGTCAGGATGCCGCGGACGACCGCGAGCTGGCTGGCCTCGACCGCGATGCCCTCGGCCGCGGCGACCAATGCCTGACCGATATCCCCCGCGCGATCCAGGGACGTGATATCGACGACCACGCTGGCGAAGCGCACGACGTCGAGCGGGACGGCCCGGACGGCCCGGACCTCCGACCCTTCGGCGGTGACCAGCACGGCGCCCTTCGGCCCGGACTCGGACGCCTCAAAACCCCGCCCCTGCGTCGTCCCCGTGATCACGACCCAGGGCGCCTCGGCGACGACCCGGCCATGGTGGTCACCCCCCACGGCCCAGTAGTCGAGTCCCGCCGGTCTCAGGTCATCGGCCGAAAGGACCTCCCCCGTCGCCTGGCGTTCGGGACCCGTCGCCACTGGCATATCCACGAGACCGATATGCAGCCCGGCCACGCCGGTGCGGTGGATCGCCCGGATCCGGTCGGGCAGATCGCCACCGTCGCTGGCGACCGCGTGGACCGTGAACGGGTCGTGCCCCCGCGGCTCGATCGTCAGGACCTCACCCGCCGAGCCGCCCACCAGGTGAACCCCGGGGATCGAGACCACGTCCGCCTTCCTCGTGGCCCGGCGGTCCTCGACCCCCGAGGGGTCATCGTCGAGCAGGACGGTCACGATCCCGGCTGCCGATAGCCGGGCCAAGCCGGATGCCAGGGCGACCCTGGCCCGGGGGCTCATCGCCCCCTCGGGCGCGACGCCACCCGCCACCACGACTGCCCCTACCCCCCCATCAATGGCGGCTTGTACCAACCGATCCCAGGCCGCCAGCGACGCGTCACGCAGGGCGGTCCTCACCTCCGGCGGCGTCGATCCCACCCCGGTCACCGGGGAGTCGAGGTGCAGGTCGGCGGCGTGGAGGAATCTCAGTGTCACGGGACCACTCCCAGGCGTCCATCCGACCAACCAGGACCATGCGGGGCCGAACGGTCATGGCGACCCCCGGACCCGTGAACCGTCATTCACGTCCATCGGCCCGACGGCGACATCGCGTTTCGTATCGGGGAAGGATAGAGCCCGCGCGTGGAAAGGCAACCGCCCAGGTTCCCATACCGGACCAGGGGTGCGGCGACGATGCCCCACCCGTCAGGGACCGGCCATCGCCCGGCAAGTCACCGGCGGGTTCACCCTATCCGTGCAGCTCCGTCGCGGCGGCGGCCGTGCCGGTGAACCTGTCGAGGCGGAAAGGATCGAGCGGCAGGGT
>JACCVE010000018.1 GCA_013698285.1 Chloroflexia bacterium
GAGCTAGCTCCCCGGTGTCGCGGCGGCGGTGACCGAGCCGGTGACCGCATCGAAGGCGGCGCGGAGCTGGGTGTCATCCGACCGACGCAGCTCGCCCGCGGTGATCTCGGCGTCATCCTCCGGCGTCGTCGGGTAGGTCCCCGGGTCCAGCGACACCTCGGTGTCGGGCGCCACGCCGACCCGCCAGATCGAGTCGCCGGCCGGGGTCAGCCACAACCTGGTCCCGATCACGACGAGCGACCCATCATCCAGCTCGACGGTGTTGAGCACCGTCCCGGTCCCGTAGGTCGTCTCGCCGATCAGGTCTGCCCGGCCATTGTCGCGCAGGGCCCCGCCGACGATCTCCGCTGCCGAGGCCGAGGACGCGTTGACCATCACCGACATAGGCAGGTCGAGGGCGACACCGCCGTCCACGGTCCGGAACGTCTCGGTCGCCCCGGCTCGATCCTCCTGCCGGTAGATGACCTCCCCCTCCGGCATGAACTGGCTGGCGGTGGCGATCGCCTCGAAGACGAGACCTCCCGGGTTGTCGCGCAGGTCCAGCACCAGCGCCGTCGCGCCTCGTTCCCGCAGGTCAGAGACGGCGTCTTGGACCCCGGCCGCCGCCCCCGAGGAGAACTGTCGGATGTGGATGAAGCCGACATTGTCCGGCAGCATCCCCCAGGTCACGGGTTCGATCACCAGCACCGCCCGCGTCACCTCGACCTCATACGCCTCGGCCTCGTCCGGGCGTTGGAGGGTGAGCGCGACGACTGTGTCCTCCTCGCCCCGGAGCAGGATCGCCAGGTCGATGTCGGTCAGGCGGTCGACATCCTGGCCATCGACGGCCAGCAGCACGTCGCCGCGGCCGATGCCCGCCGCCTCGGCGGGCGAGTCCGGCAGCACCGTGGTGACCACGAACTGGTCCCCGACCGGTTCGATCCCGATCCCGATCCCGACGCGGCGGCCGCTCATCGCCTGGATGAAGCTCTCGGCCTGTTCCGGGTCGAGGAACCGGGAGTGTCCGGTGTCGCCCAGGGCCTCGACCATGCCGGTCGCGGCGCCGTAGATCAGGGCATCCTCGTCCACGGCGTCGAGGTCCACGTAGTAGTCCTGGATCGCGGTCCAGGTGTCGTCCAGCGTCTCGAACCCGTCCGTCTCGGACAGCTCCGGCGCCGCGCCGGCGCCCGCGTCCGGCACCGGACCACGCCCGGCCCATCCGACCCCGGCCCCGAGGCCGAACACGGTCACCAGCACCACCGTGGCGAGGGCGGATCGCGCCGCCGGGCGACGACCGCGCCCGGCCCCGATGGCGTCTCGTCCGGCATCCCGGCTCACGATCTCGTCCATGCCCGCTCCCGACCTTAGAGGACGGCCTCACTCCGATCAGGAGGCGCCGTTGCCCATCACGATACGGGCGCCAACACCGGCATGTCCACGGTCGTGCGCCACTGCCCGTAGCGCGACTCACGCCCCCGCAGCACGTCCTGGAACACCCGGTCCAACTCGGCCGTGACCGGGCCGATCTCACCAGCCCCGATCGGGTACTTGTCGATGTCCACCACCGGGGTGACCTCGGCGGCTGTGCCGCAGGTGAAGACCTCGTCGGCCATGTACAGCTCGGTCCGGTCGATGCCCCGCTCGACGACCTCCATCCCCAGGACCTCCCGGGCCATCGTCATCAGCGCGTCCCGGGTGATGCTCTCCAGGATGCTCGCCCCGCTGTCCGGGGTGAACAGCTTGCCGTCCCGGATCATCATCACGCAGGCGCCCGGCGCCTCGGCCACCTGGCCCCTCGTGTTGAGCAGGAACGCGGTGTCGTAGCCGTCCAGGGTCGCCTCGTACCCGGCGAGCTGGCCGTTGCGGTAGTTCGAAAGGTTCTTCACCCTGGGGGGCATCACGTTGTCCGAGATGCGCGTCCACGAGCTGACCTTGGCGGTGTAGGTCATCCCCGTCCCCAGGTGGGAAGGCATGGGGTGGGTGTTGATCAGCAGCTCGGCGTCGCTGCCGATCTGGGCGAACCGCTTGCCGGAGGTCTTGCCGGTGTAGGCCAGCGGCCGGATGTAGGTGTCCTCGCGGGACTCGTTCGCCGTCAGCAGGTCCGTGATCGCCCCGGTCAGCGCGGCCTCGTCGTAGGCCAGCGGCAGGCGGACCAGCTTGGTCGACATCGCCAGGCGCCGGAGGTGCTCGGCCAGGCGGAAGACGTGCAACTGCTCGGTATCGGGGTTCCAATAGCCCCGGATGCCCTCGAAGACGGCCCCGACCGTGGACCAGCCCAGATCGGTGACGTGGACCGTGGCGTCCTCCCAGGCCCGCTGCTGGCCGTTCCACCACAGGTAGGCCGGGTGTCGCTGCTGTCCCTCGCTCATGGTCATTCCCCCCGGGTCTCGTCGTCCCGATCGGCACTCGTCGGTGAGTCGCAGTATCGCACGGCACGGCGGCGCCCCACCGCCAGCCGCGGCCCGGGTCCGGGGGCCGGAGACACGACGGGGGCCGGGACACCCGCTGGCGTCCCGACCCCCTCACCGCTCATCTCCTCGATCACCCGGACGGCACTATCCCTCGCGTCCCTCGATCCGGTATTGCGTCAGGGCTCGGACATAGATGTTGCCGTCCGGCACGCTGAAGCCGAGGCTGTTGCTCGGGATATTTTGGACCCACGGCTTGAAGACGTTCTGGTCCACCCGGTAGACGACCGGGATGTACCCGACGTCTTCCTGGATGATCCGCTCGCACTCGACGTAGAGTGCCAGCCGCTCGTCCGGGTCGAGGACGCCCTTGGCCTCGGTGGCGATCCGGTCGAACTCGTCGTTCTCCCATGCCTGCCGCTTCGAACCGGCGGGCTTGCCGCCGTAGAA
>JACCVE010000028.1 GCA_013698285.1 Chloroflexia bacterium
TGTTCCCGCTGGCCGATGTCGAGATGCGCAGCGGCATGTCCATGGACATGGCGTCACCGAGCGCGTCGCCGATGGCGATGGGCACCGGTTCGATGGAAGCCATGCCGGCCGCGGTCAGCGTGACGACCGTCGCCGTGTCGCTCGAGACGATCCTGTCGGCCGAGCACGCGATCAACATCCATGAGAGCGCCGAGAACGCGGGCAACTACATCGCCTGTGGGGCGATCGGCGGCACGCCGGATAGCGACGGCAACCTGTTCATCGGCCTGGCCGAGCTGAACGATTCCGGGTTCACCGGCGTCGCTTGGCTGCAGGGCACGGGTGAGGAGACGGTCGTGACCATCTTCCTGGCCGAGGGCTTGTCGGGCGGCGTCACCTCGGACGCCACGCCGGTCTCCTAACTGCCGTAAACTGAGACGCCGACGACTAGTCCAACGTGGTCCCGGCTGTGCCGGGGCCACGTTGTCCCATGCCGGCGGGGAACGATCACCCCCGGGACCAACGATACCGTGACAGGAAGCGATGATGGCGACGACTCGACCGCCCACTGGACGTCTCCCGGAATACCTGACCGGGCTGCCATCGGCCTCACACCGTATCTTCCCGGTCGCGACTGACTTGGCGCGACGACTGGTCCAGACCCCGAGCCCGTCCGGTGATGAATCACGGGCGGCCGGGCTCGTCATGGAAGCGATGCGTGGATTTGGGTATGACGAGGTCTGGGACGACGAGGCCGGCAACGTGATCGGCCTCCTGCGCGGTTCCGGCGACGGACCGCGGGTCCAGTTCAACACCCACCTCGACCACGTCTCCCCGGGCGATCACGCCCTCTGGGTCAGGCCACCATACGACGGTGTGATCGATGACGGCGTCCTCTATGGCAGGGGCGCTTCCGATCTGAAAGGGTCGATGGCTGCCCAGGTCGCTCTCGTGCCTACCCTGCGGGAGGCTGGACTGACGCCACGCGGCGACGTATTCGTGGTGGCGGTCGTCCTGGAGGAGGTCGGGGGGTTCGGGAGCCGGCACCTGGCGACCACCTTGCCGACCGATGTCGCGGTCGTCGGGGAGCCGAGCCAGAACGAGGTCCGGCGGGGACACCGAGGCCGCATCTTCGTCCGGGTGACGTTCACCGGTCTGTCGACCCACGCCAGCGCCCCGGAGCGGGGCCGCAACCCCCACTTCGCGGTCGCCCGCTTCCTGCTCGGGGTCGAGAGCCTGGCGATGGTGTCCAGTGACACGTTCGGTGGCTCGTCGATGTCCCCGACCTCGATCGAGACGGACCAAGTCAGCGGCAATGTCACGCCGGGGTCGGTCTCGATCTCGCTCGACTGGCGTAATGTGCCCGGCGAAGACGAGGCGGCGGTGCTCGCGAAGGTCCAGGACGCCGCGAACCAGGCGATCGCGGAAGTGGACGGCATCACCGCCCAGGTGTCGGTCGCGGTCCGACCGGTCACGACCTACACGGGAATGACCGACGTCATGCCCTCGACCCTCGCCTTCGAGACCGCCGCCGACGATCCCGTCGTCCTCACCGCCCGGGACGCCTTGACCGCCGCGTTCGGACGGCCAGTCCCGGTGGGGACTTGGACCTTCGCTACTGACGGCGGCCACCTGCATAACCTCGGGGTTAGGACGATCGGGTTCGGCCCCGGCGAGGAACGATTCGCCCACACGATCCACGACCAGATCGCGCTCTCCCAGGTGGAAGAGGCGATCCTCGGCAACGCCGTCCTGGCGCTCGCCCTGACATCGCCCGCGGGAGAAACGTGGGTATGAGCGAGGGGGCAACGCCGGCATCCGGGGAGGCCGTCTCGGCCACCGTCCGCCAGCACCGGGCTGCCGCCCCGGATAGCGTTCGCTGCGCGATCCTGACGATCAGCGACACCCGGACCACCGAGACGGACGACGGGGGCAAGACGATCCGTGAACGGCTCCTGGCGTCGGGTCACCAGGTGATCGACCAGCGTATCCTGCCCGACGATGCCGTCGCGATCCGTGACCTCGTCGCGACTTGGGCCGAGGATGACGCGATCCAGGCGATCCTGACGACCGGCGGGACCGGCATCGCCGGGCGAGACACCACCTATGAGGCACTCGTGAGCCTGCTGGACAAGCGGATCGACGGCTTCGGGGAGCTGTTCCGGATGCTGAGTTTCGCCGAGGTCGGCTCCGCCGCGATGCTGTCCCGTGCGGTGGGGGGGCTCGCCGGCCGGACCGTCATCCTGGCGATGCCCGGCTCACCGGCCGGGGTCGCCCTGGCGATGGACCGCCTGGTGATACCGGAGCTGGGTCACCTCGCCGGCGAGGCGGCCCGTGGCTAGGCGGAGGCGTTGCCGGTCGCGAACGTCGCGGTAGGTCCGGGGCGGAGGACGGCTCAGGACATCGAGGGGAAGGGAACCGTGAGACCGCACATCCTGAAGGGATTTAGAGACTACCTGCCGGCGGAGATGTTGCTGCGCCAACGCATCATCGGCGACTTTCGATCCCTGTTCGAGCGACACGGCTATGAACCACTCGATACCCCGGCGATCGAGTACATCGATACCCTCACCGGCAAGGCCGGCGAGAACGAGAAGTTGATGTACCGGTTCATGGACGCGGGTGAGCGAGAGGTCGGGCTGCGATACGACCTGACCGTGCCCCTCGCCCGCGTCGCGGCGATGCACCAAAACGACCTGCCAATGCCGTTCAAGCGATACCACATCGCCCCGGTCTGGCGGGCCGAGAAGCCACAGCGGGGACGGTTCCGGGAGTTCTGGCAGTGCGACGCCGACGTCGTCGGTTCAGCCTCATCGCTGGCCGACACGGAGCACATCGCCATGGCCGTCGAGGCGATGGTGGGTCTCGGGCTGCCGGGTTTTCGGGTTCGGGTCAACCATCGCGCGGTGCTGGAGGGGATCGCCCGGCACGCCGGTGTCCCGGCCGACCGGGCGGTCGGTGTCTACCGGAGCATCGACAAACTCGACAAGGTCGGTCGAGACGGCGTCCATGGCTCGTTGGTAGAGTCGGGCATCGATGAGGGTGCTGCCGGCCGGGTCCTCGACCTCACGAGCTTGGACGGCGCTCCCGATCACGTCCTGGCGACTCTGCGGGGACGGATGGCCGGTGACGAGGCCGTCTTGGTCGCCCTTGGGCACCTGGAAGAGATCTTCTCTGCCGTCGGCGCCTTCGGCGTCCCGGTCGCGCGGGTCACCCTGGACCTCTCACTCGCTCGTGGTCTGGACTACTACACCGGTGCCGTGTTCGAGGCGGTCGTCGAGCGGCCCCGGGTCGGTTCGATCGCCGGCGGCGGGCGCTACGACGGTCTCATCGGGTCGATGTCCGGTCAAGCCGTGCCCGCTACGGGGATCTCGCTCGGTCTGGAGCGGATCATCGAGGTGGTGCGGGAGTTCGAGTTGGTCACCGTGCCGACGACCACCGCCCTCACCTTCGTAGCCCACGTCCCGGCGACGCGGTCGGCGGCCATCGAGGCCGCGACCGCGTTGCGAGCGGCCACGATTCCGACCGACCTTTCATTATTGGGGCATCGGGGGATCGGCGACCAGCTCAAATACGCGAGCCGCAAGGGCATCCCCCTCGGGGTCATCTTCGGCAAGGACGAGTCCGACGCCGGCGAGGCCCTGGTGCGGGACCTCGCGACGAGCGAGCAGCGGCGAGTCCCACTCGACGGCGTCGTCGACGCGGTCCGGGACATGCTGGGACGAGATGACGGACGAGTCGACGTGGCGGCCGTGGCCGCCTTCGCGGAGTGACAGCAGGCATGAGCGTGGCACCTGAGGATGGCGACATCACACCGGGCGGGTTCGATCCTTCCTTCGAGACATACATGGTGATCGTGGCCCACCCGGACGACATGGAGTTCTCCTCCGCCGGCACGGTCGCCCGGCTGGCGAAGGAGGGCAAGCGGACGATCCTGATCCAGGTGACGTCTGGAGACAAGGGCAGCTCTGACCCGTCGATGTCACCGCACGCGATGGCGACGACACGCGAAGCGGAGGAGCGAGAGGCATGTCGCCGCCTCGGGGTCGAGGAGGTCGTCTTCCTCCGCTGCACGGACGGCGAGTTGATGCCGGACCTGTCACTGCGTGAGCGGATAGTGCGGATGATCCGGACCCACAAGCCCGATGTCGTGATCTCCCATGATGGCTTCCGGCCCTACGCCCTCCATCCCGACCACCGGGCCGTTGGCCTGGCGACGACCGATTCGGTCTATCCGGCGGCACGGGACCCGCACAACTTCTCGACGCACCTGCGGGAAGGTCTGGAGCCGCACAAGACGGCCGAGCTGTGGCTCTTCGGGGCCGAGCAGCCCGATAAGCACATCGACGTCACGGACACCTTCGCGGCCAAGATCGACGCCCTGCTGGCCCACGAGAGCCAGGTCGGGACGGGGGACGGGATGGAGGGACGTCTCCGCGAACGGGCGACCGAACTGGCGGCGGACCAGCCGTTCGAACTCGCCGAGGCGTTCAAAGTGATCCAGATGCGGCGGTAGGCGGGCGAAGCGGGGTCGGAAAGGATCGAGGCGATGGACAGGTCGGCCGAGTTCGCGATCAAGTACGAACGCCTGCGAGCGCTGCTGAGGACGCATGGCGTCGCGGGACTGGTGCTTCGGTCGCGCGCGAACGTGTCCTGGCTCGGGTGTGGTCCGGCCGACGACGCTCCATTGTCGGCGGTGCAGGGATCCCGGTCGGAGGTCTGGCACCAGTCGGACGGGGGCGTGGCGTGGTTCGTGGTGACGGACGCGACCGTCACGCTGGTGACCGAGAACATCGAGTTGCCCCGCCTGGCGCGGGATGAGTTCGGCGGTTTGCCGATCGATATCCTCGCTCAGCCCTGGCACGAGAGTGACCCTTCTCGGGCGATCGCCGAGCTGGTGCGGGGTCCGGTCGGGACCGATTCGCCCGGTCTCCCCGTGGGCGCGGGAGACAGTGAGGCGCGACTCATGACCGGGGAGATCGCCGCCTGCCGGGCGGAACTCACCGAACGGGAGCGAGACCGCTATCGGTGGCTGGGCCGCACGTCGGCCGAGATCATGTCAGAGGTCTGCCGCGCGATCCGGCCAGGGATGCCCGAGGCCGAGGTCGTGGCATTGGCTCACGAGCGGTTGCACCGGCTCGGCATCGCCCAGGAGGTGGATATCGTCTGCTCCGACGACCGGCTCGCCGAGGACCGGCACGGGCTCTACACCGACCGTCGTATCAATGAGTTGGCGATGGTGGTCTTCTGCGCCCACAAGTGGGGCCTGGTAGCGAACCTGACCCGGATGGTCGCCCTGGCCGTGCCGTCCGCGGAGACGTTGCGGCGGCACGAGGCGATCTCGAGGATGGACCATGCACTGATGCTCGCGACTCGGCCCGGTACTGCCCTGCGGGACGTGTTCCGGGACGCGGTCGCGGGCGGTTACGCGGCGCTCGGCGAGCCGGATGCCTGGCGAGACCACCATCAGGGCGGATCGACCGGCTACACCGGCCGTGATACCCGGGTCACGCCCACCTCGGCGGGCACGGTTGGCACGTACCAGGCTTTCGCCTGGAACCCATCGCTGGTGGGGGTCAAGAGTGAGGACACCTTCATCACCACGCCGGCCGGACCCGAGACGCTGACGGTCGATCCATTCTGGCCAACCTATGCCGCGACTGGGAAGGCGGCGATCTTGGACCTGACGGGCAGTTACGAGTGACCAAGGACCTCGCCGCCGGCGACTCGTGCGAGTCCGTCGAGCGGAGCGCAGAGGCCGCTGGCCGGGCCGTGTTCGGAGATGCCTGGACGGTCACCCGGCGCTCCAGGGCGAGTGGCCGGATTGAGTTGATCGGGAACCACCTCGATTACAACGGCGGTCCCGTCCTCGCGGCGGCGATCGACCGGCGAACGATGGTCCTCGGCGGCCCGGGGACACCGGGCACGGTCGAGATCGTCTTCGCCGGTCAGTCGACCGGGTCAGAATCGATCGAGATCGACGCGACAGCGGATTGGCGTAACCCTGTCGGGTCTATCGTCCCGGCGGACTACGCGCGCGGCGTCATCGCCGCGTCACTGGACCATGGATTCCCCGTCACGGACGGGGGCCGGCTGGCGGTGAGCGGGAATGTGCCCTTTGGGCTGGGGGTCAGTTCGTCGGCGGCGCTCTGTGTCGCCCTCACCCTCGCGCTGACGCGAGAACGGCCGGACGACCGGTCGCTTGTGCTGATTGCCCAGGATGCGGAGCACCGGGCCGGGACACCCTGCGGCACGATGGACCAATCGGCCTCCGTGGCCGGCGGAGTGATCCTCTATGAGGGCGCTACCTCCACCTCCCAAGCTCTCCGACCTGACCTCGGCAGCTACACGTTCGTCCTCGCCGATTCCGGTGTGGACCGGTCGCTGGCCTCGTCGGTTTACCCGCAACGCGTACGGGAGGCGGCGGAAACGCTGGAGCGGGTCAATGTCCTGCTGAAGACGAATCACCGGCACCTGGCCCAGGTCTCGGTGCCGGCCTTCGAGGCGGTCGAGCGGTCGGGGGCGTTGTCGCCCACCCTGCTGTCGCGTCTGGCTCACGTCGTCAGTGAGGCGGCCCGGGTGGCGATGGCGACGAACTCGCTCCGGGCTGGCGATTGGCCCGAGTTCGGCAGGCTGATGACCGAGTCTGGACGTTCCTCGGCCGGAGACTACGATGTCAGCCATCCCCGGGTCGAGGAACTGGTGGCCCTCCTGCATCGCCAGCCGGGCATCGCCGGGGCCCGGATGATGGGCGGGGGCGGTGGAGGCAGCGCCCTGGCATTGGTTCGGACCGATCTCCTGGATGGGATCGCTCCCGCCCTCGACGCGGACTACTATGGTCCCCACGGGCTGTTGGGACGTCCCGATCGAGTTTTGACGTGCCGGTTCGGACCGGCGGCGGACATCGAGAGCGACCCCTCGTCGGACGGCGGCTGACCTTTAGCGGGCACTTGGCGATGGTGACGGAACGCCAGCTTGAGCGTCTTTCAAAACCGGCACGAGTCCTGCGGGGCGGGGGCAGGAGGTGGATCGTGGCCAAGCGGCTGCTGCCGGACGAGTTGTGGGAGATCGTCGAACCGCTGTTGCCGCCCGCGCCGCCGAAACCGAAGGGCGGGCGTCCTCGTGTGCCGGATCGGGCCTGCCTGACCGGCATCCTCTTCGTGCTGCGCAGCGGCATCCCCTGGGAGATGCTGCCACGCGAGCTCGGGTGTGGCAGCGGGGTGACGTGTTGGCGCCGCCTGCGCGATTGGCAAACGGACGGGGTCTGGGACCGAATCCACCGGGCGCTACTCGACCGTCTCGGCGAGGCCGACAAGATCGATTGGAGCCGGGCAGCGCTCGACGCGGCGAGCGTCCCGGCAAAAGGGGGGCGTGGCGGTGGGACCGAACCCGACCGATCGCGGCAAAGGCGGCACCAAGCGCCACCTCGTCACCGATCGGCGGGGGATTCCGCTGGCGGTCCGCCTGACCGGGGCCAACCGCCACGAGTCGACGGTGTTCGAAGAGCTGCTCGACGCCATCCCGCCGATCAAGCGCCCCTCCGGGCAGCGACGCCGGCGCCCGGACAAGCTCCACGCCGACAAGGCGTACGATGTCCCCCGCAGCCGCCGGGCGCTCTCTTGCCGACGGATCAAGGTCCGGATCGCGCGCAAGGGGATCGAGCCCAAGGAGCGGTTGGGCCGCCACCGCTGGGTGGTCGAGCGCACCCTGGCGTGGCTCAACCGCTACCGCCGTTTGACGATCCGCTACGAACGCGACGACCAGATCCACCAGGCGTTCCTCACCCTCGGCTGCGCGCTGATCTGCTTCAACCACCTGACTCGTGCGGATGGGGTATGAAAGGCACTCTTCGGTGGCATCCACGGCTGCGTTCAGCGTAATCGTCATGCGCGGCATGACCGGGATTTCGGCCTACAACGCCGCTTCCGGCGCCGATTCACCGCTGTCGAAGCGGTATGGCCAGGGGTGGCGCTCGTGCGTGGACGTCGCGTCACGCACCGCCCGTCTCCGCCCCTCGATGTCGAAGCACGCCAGCTGATTGCCGCGAAGCAGCTGG
>JACCVE010000055.1 GCA_013698285.1 Chloroflexia bacterium
CCGTCGTCCCGAAACGCCGGCAAGCTCTGGGGCGCCAATTGATCGATGGTCCGGTCCGCCCAATCGCCCTTGGGCATGTTCGGCCACATCCGCTCGGCCCCGGCCTGGAGGTCGCGGACGACTTGGTCGATGTCGATCGTGGGGATCTCGCGGTCCCGCATCACGACCTCGCCGTCGATGACCACCGTCGCGAGGTCCTCGGCCTGGGCGCTGTAGACGATATTCTTGACCGGGTCCCGCAGCGGCGTCATCGTCAGGCTCTCGCCCTCCCAGATCAGCAGGTCGGCCTTGGCACCCGGGGCGATCCGGCCCAGGTCGTCGCGGCCCAGCGCCCTGGCGCCACCGAGGGTGGCGGCCTCGAAGACGTCGGCGGCGGTGGCGACCTCCGTCCGGCGGTCCACCACCTTGCTGAGCACCGCCGCCCAGCGCAGCGCCTCGATCATGCTCTGGGGACAGGTGTCGGTCGCCAAGGTCATGTTAACGCCCCGCTCCAGGTAGCGGGCGAAGCTCTCCATCGCGATGCCGCGCCGGGCGAAGACCCAAACCGCGTGGGCGACGCTGGTCCCGGTGTCGGCCAGGATCGCCAGGTCGTCGCCGTGGTAGTTGGCCCAGCTCCCCCCGGCCGGGATGATGGCGTGGCCGAGGATCACGTCCGGACCGAGGAACCCGATGCCCTGGAGCCATTCGATGGGCGACTTGCCGTGGCGGCGGGTCATCTCGTGGAACTCGTTGACCGATTGGGAGGCGTGCAGGGCCAGCGGCACGCCCATACTGGTGGCGGCGTCTCGCGAGGCGCGCAACAGGGCCTCGGTGCAGGTGTCCACCTGGGATGGTGTCAAGAATCCCTTGATCCGGCCGTTGGCCCGGCCGTCCACCCGCTCGATGAAGGAGATCGCGTCCTTCATCCCCCGCTCCCCGGCCGCCTCGTCCCACTCGTAGCGGACCGTCTTGCCGTCGGGCGTGTACCACCGGCCGGAGCGGTAGCCCTGGCCGACGTAGGCGCGCAGGCCGACCCGCTCGGCCTCGGCTACCACGTCGTCGCCGAACGTGCCGATCTCCATCACCGTCGTCGTGCCGGTCCGCAGCAACTCGGCCATGCTGAACGAGATGCAGGCCCGGAAGGCGGCCTCATCGGCGGCAGCGCTGCGGGCGGGCAGGAACTCGAAGAGGCCCGAGAGGAAGAACTGACGGCTGCCCCGGTCCTCGACGAAGCTCTTGTCGAGGGGCGACTCGTAGAGGTGGGCGTGGGTGTTGATGAACCCGGGCGTGACGACCTTGCCGGTGGCGTCGATCTCCTCGTCCACCGGCCCATCGAACGAGGTCCCGACGTGGACGATGTCCTGCCCGTCCCAGACCACGACCCCGTCGCGCAGGTGCCGATGCTCCCCATCCTGATAGGCGATGACGTGTGACGCCCGCACGGCCCGTCGTGACATCGAACTTCTCCTCCCCAGCGAGTTCCCGCCGGGACTCCGCGCTTCGCCGGTCCCCCCGGCGAGCGATCTCGACGTAGACGAGTGTCCGGTGGGGCGACGCAACGATGCGTGTTCCCGATATTGTCCAAGGTTTTTTGTTGGAAGTGGTATACTCGCGTCCTGAGGACGCGAGTATACCACTTGAGTACTATTATGCGGGAGTCCGTCAGCGCGGCAATCTTGAGGCAACTGGCGAGGCAAGAGCGGCGGGTGTTCGCGGGATGGCGCGCGCTGATCCTGCTGCGTCGCGCCACCTTCGAACTTCCCGACGCCGGGCGACGCTGGAGACAACTTCCGCGTGAATGGTCGGACATCCAACCGGTCGTTCGCCAGATGGAACGACGAGAGGAGATCGAGCCGATCGAGAATCTACCCGGCGTGTACCAAGTGGTCGTCCCCTACGCCCGGTCGTGGTTCGTGCAAGAAGACGAGATCCTGATGGAGGTGCACCCGTATTGTGTCGTGACGCACCTCTCCGCGTTGGTCTTCCACGGGCTCACCGACCAGTTCCCGAACGCGCTCCATGCCATGGCGCCCGCCGACGGAAGGGGCGGGCTCCTCCCAGCCGATACCCACGCGAGCGACTGGGAGGGCCTCGAACTCCCGCGCGGCCGACGCGCCGAGCGGATCATGAACCATCCGGTCCAGTGGCGCAGGTGGCGGCCCGAGCGGGTCTTCGGGCTCCAGGAGTACCGCCCTCGCGGCTACCCCGTCCGCGTCACCACCCCGGAGCGGACACTCCTCGACGGCCTCCTCGAACCATCGGCCTGTGGCGGTATCGAGAATGTCCTCCTCGCTTGGGGCCGGGCCGCCAGCACATTGGACCTCGACGATCTCGTTTCGATGGTCGATCGGTTCGGGGTGAACGTGTTACGCCAACGCGCCGGATTCATCATGGACCACATGGGCCTCGCCCATCCGGGCCTCAAGGCCTGGCGGGGTCAAACCCAACGGGGGGGGACAAGCAAGATGGTGGCGGCGGATCCCTATTCGCCCCACTACGATGAGACCTGGTCGATCTCCCTCAACGCCCCGATCAATGTCCTTCGGGACCCCTTCGGATGACCGATCTCTACCCGGTCACCTTCGCGTCGATCCCTCACTGGGCGCGGGAACATAACGTCCGGGCGGATCTAGCTCGGATGCGATTCGCCCAGTACGCCATCCTGCGCGCGATCTCCGTCACCGGAGCACTCCAGTCGACGCTGGTGTTCAAAGGCGGAAATGCGCTCGACTTCGTGTGGCAGCCCAACAGGAGCACGACGGACCTCGATTTCTCGATCGATGAGACATCGCAACCGTTTCAAGATGACACCATTCTGGCCAAGTTCCAGCCGGGACTAGCCAGGGTCAGCCGGGCTCTCCAGATCGACCTCACGACCCATAGCGTCGAGCGCCGGCCGCCGGGAGCGGACCGAACCTTCGCGACCTACCAGTTGAAGATTGGGTACGTGTTGCCCGACGAGGAGGCGCTACGGCGACGCGTCGCCAAGGGCGAGAAGAGCACCCACGTCATCAAGCTCGACATCAGCCTCAATGAACCTATATGCGCTTCAATCTCCGTGTCGATCGACGGAACGCACGACCTTCGCGTCAGCACCCTCGAAGATATCGTGGCCGAAAAGCTCCGCGCCCTCCTCCAACAATCGATTCGCAACCGGAGCCGCTGCCAAGACCTGCTCGACATCGCCGTCATCGTCCGGTCACAGCCCGTCGATCACGACGCGGTGGCGGACTACCTGCTGCGGAAGGCCGCCGCCCGGAACGTCCCGGTATTCCGTACCGCCTTCCACGCCGTTGACCTGGCGACGCGGGCGAACGTGGGCTATGCGGAGCTCGAACAAACGACACGCGTGTCGTTCATCCCGTTCGAGGAGGCCCTCCGTGATCTTTATGAGCTCGTCGATCGCCTCCCCATCCCGGACGGATGACGCGGTGCTCGATGCACGGGGCAAGCCATCCCGCCCTCGCATGACCTTGGCGTGGCCGCCCGCGGACGCCGGGGAATGGCGATAATTTCCCGGGCGGCGCCGCGCGGGCGGACCGGCTCATGACCGATGAGCGCATGACGGGGGAGACGAGATGCGGTTCGGGATCGCGGAGATGTCCGGGATGACGCTCACGCGGCGCCTCGGCGGCGGGGGGTCGGCCCAGGAGCTGATCGCGGCGGTGAGGGGGTTCGACCGGGTGGCGAGCATCCGGGAGTTGGCCGCCGAGGGATTCGACCTGATCGAGCTGGGGGGCGACCTCTCGCTGTTCTTCCCGGACGCGTTCTCGGCGGACACGGTCGCCGGGCTGGCGGCACTTCGCGACGAACTCGGCATCGCCTACACCGTCCACTTGCCGCTGTGGTCGGTCGAGCCGTCGTCTCCCCTCGGGCCCGTACGGCGGGGGGCCGTGGAGGCGGTGGTCGAGACGATCCGGGCCACGGCACCGCTCGAACCGGAGGTCTATGTCCTCCACGCCACCAACGCCCTGGCGGCCGAGTTCTACCGGATGCGGATGGCCGAGGCGGCCCGGCCGATCGTGCTGGGGATCTTCGCCGACCACGCCGTCCGTAGCCTGCGCGAGATCGTCGCCGCGACCGACATCGACCCCCGCCGCCTGGCGGTCGAGACGATCGAGTTCCCGTTTGACCTGACGCTGGGGATCGTCGAGGAGGCCGGCACCTCGCTGTGCTTCGACACCGGCCACGTCCTGGTCGGCTTCTCCGGCCCGGTCGACCTCTTCGAGGCCCTCGACCGCTCCCTGCCCCACCTGGCCGAGATCCACCTCCACGACGGCCCCTGGCAGGGCCCCGACCACTCGATCGGCTACGGCCAGGACCACAAACCCCTCGGCCAAGGGGACCTCGACGTTGGCCGCCTGATGGCCCGGCTCGATGAAGCCGCCTTCGCCGGCCCAGTCATCTTCGAGTTGCCCGTCCAGGGTACCAAGGCATCGCTGGCCCGGATCGGCGAGATACGCGCCGGACCCACCTGATGTCGTTACCCGAATGCCCTCCGGTTCGCCAACACCTCGTCGGGACGCCGCTCGCCGCGCCCGGTGGCCCAGACGCATG
>JACCVE010000059.1 GCA_013698285.1 Chloroflexia bacterium
TCTGCAGGTTCGGGGACGGCGGCACCCATGGCCAGTCCACGTCATGGACGATGCTCGCGCGGTCCCAGCCCGTCATCAGCACCTGCCGCAGGTCGAGGTCCAGCTCGAACCGGTCCCGGCAGCAGCGGGCGATCTCGGCGATCGTCATGCCGTGCAGGATGGGCGTCGGGATCGCGGCGACGAAGGACATCGCGTCCGGCTCGGGGAGGTTCCCGGCGATGCTCAGGCCGCCGAACGGGTTCGGCCGGTCGAGGATGACCAGTGGCAGCCCGGCCCGGGCGCAGGCTCGCATGCACCCGACCAGGGTCGCGGCATAGGTGGCATAGCGAACGCCGATGTCCTGGATGTCGAACAGGAGCGCGTCGAGCCGCCGGAGGTCGTCCGGATCGGGCTCGCGTCGCTCACCGTAGAGGCTGTGGACCGGTAAGCCGGTCGTCGGGTCGATTCCGGTGGCGACCAGCTCCCCCGCCTCCGCAGTTCCCCGCAGACCGTGTTCGGGGGCGAACATGGCCACCAGGTCGACGGTGTCGGAGCAGGTCAACAGCTGCGGTCCGGGCCGCGATGCGCGGTCTATGCCGGAGTGGTTCGTGACCAGGCCCGAGCGGGCCCCACGCAGCCCGGGGAGACCGCCGGCCGTGGCCCGCTCCAGGCCGACCCGGAGCACGGTCTAGCCGCGCAGCGAGCGGACGAAGGCCTCCGCGGCGGCGGGGTGGTCGGCGGGCGCGAGGGCCTCAAGATGGTTGAGCAGGGCACTGGCCACCACGGCGCCCTCGGCGTGGCGGCCGACGGTCTCGACGTGCTCCCGGGTGGAGATGCCGAACCCGACGGCGCGGGGCAGGTCGCTGGCCGCCCGGACCCGCGCGAGGTACCCGGGCAGGTCGCCGGCGAGATCGGTCCGGGCGCCTGTGACGCCGGTGATCGAGACGCAGTAGATGAAGCCGCTGGCCCGGCGGCCGACCTCGGCCAGGCGGGCGTCGGTGCTGGTCGGGGCGACCAGGAAGATCAAGTCCCGTCCATGCGTTCGGCAAGCGGCCAAAAAATCGTCGCTCTCCTCGGCCGGCAGGTCGGGGACGATGAAGCCATCGACGCCGGAGGACGCGGCATGGGCCGCCGCCCGTTCCAGTCCATATTGGAGGATCGGGTTGTAGTAGCCCATCAACACGATCGGGACGGTCAGGCCGTGGTCGCGGCGGAGACGGCCGACGAGGTCGATGCAATCGGCCAAGCGGGTCCCGTGGGCGAGGGCGGCCTGGCTGGTCCGCTGGACCGTGGTGCCGTCGGCGAGGGGGTCGGAGAAGGGCACGCCGATCTCGACCAGGTCGGCCCCGCCCCGGACCAGGGCCGGGACCGCCGCCTCGACGGTGGCCATGTCGGGGAAACCGCCGGTGAGGTACGGGATCAGGGCGGTACGCCCGGCCACCCGGGCCGCGTCGAAGGCGGCCGCGATCCGGCTCGGCTCCGGGCTCACCGCGGGTGCCTCGGCGGAGGGCAACGTCGTGGTGGCCGTCATCGGTTCATGCCGAGGGCGTCGATCACCGTGTCCAGGTCCTTGTCGCCGCGGCCGGAGAGGCAGACGACCACGGACTGGTCGGCCGGTCGCTCGGCGGCGACCCGGACCGCGTGGGCGACCGCGTGGGCCGTCTCCAGGGCCGGGATGATGCCCTCGGTCCGGCAGAGCAGTTGGAGGGCCACGAGGGCCTCGGCATCGGTGATCGCGACGTAGGAGGCGCGGCCGGAGTCCTTGAGGTGGGCGTGCTCGGGACCGACGCCGGGGTAGTCGAGGCCGGCCGAGATCGAGTGGGCCTCGATCACCTGGCCGGCGTCGTCCTGGAGCAGGTACGACATCGAGCCGTGCAGCACCCCGACCCGGCCCGCCACCAGCGTCGCCGCGTGCTGCCCCGACGAGATGCCGTGCCCGGCCGCCTCGACGCCGATCAGCTCGACCGCCTCGTCGGCCAGGAACGGGTAGAAGATGCCCATCGCGTTCGACCCGCCGCCGACGCAGGCGACGATGGCGTCCGGCAGACCGCCGATCTGGTCGGCCTCGAGGGCCTGCCGGCGAGTCTCGTGACCGATCACGGACTGGAAGTCGCGGACCATCATCGGGTACGGGTGCATGCCGACGACCGAGCCGATGATGTAGAAGGTGTCGCGGACGTTGGTGACCCAGTCGCGGATCGCCTCGTTGGTGGCGTCCTTGAGGGTCCGGGAGCCGGAGGAGACGGGCCGGACCTCGGCGCCGAGCAGCCGCATCCGGGCTACGTTCGGCGCCTGGCGGGCGATGTCGACCTCGCCCATGTAGACGACGCAGTCCATCCCGAGCTTGGCACAGACCGTGGCCGTGGCGACGCCATGCTGGCCGGCGCCCGTCTCGGCGATGACTCGCCGCTTGCCCATCCTCTTGGCGAGGAGGCCCTGGCCGAGGGCGTTGTTGATCTTGTGGGCGCCGGTGTGGGCCAGATCCTCCCGCTTGAGGAAGATGCGGGCGCCGCCGGCGTGGGCCGTGAGGCCAGAGGCGAAGTAGAGCGGCGTCTCCCGGCCGACGTAGTCGCGGGCCAGGGCGTCGAGTTCGGCCCGGAACCCC
>JACCVE010000084.1 GCA_013698285.1 Chloroflexia bacterium
GGCGTCGCCGGTCCCCGGCGGCCGAGGGCCGAGCGACCGCGGCCCCCGGTGAGCAGGCTTTCCAGGTGGGAGGCGTCGCGCCAGCCTTCCCGCATCCGGAGGAGGAGGGTGTGGCCCTCGGGTTGCCCATCGGCCGTGGCCGGGGGGGCGACGTTGATCAGCACGTTGCCATCGGGCAGCAGCCGGGGGGCGGGCCGGAGCCAGGCCCGGTCCGTCTCCAGCACGACGGACCCGCCCCGGGCCAGGGCGAACCGGTTGCGGGTGACGATCAGCAGGGCGGCGAGGTCGACCTCGGCCCCGACCAGGAAGACCTGGCATTCCCAGATCAGCCCATCGGCCTGGAGGGTGCGCCAGGACGGCCCGCGCGGGCGACGGACCTCGGGGACATACCGGCGTTCGGGCATCGACATCTGGTGATCCTCCCTCGGGGTGTGGGGCCGCCAGCCCCGGTGGTGATCGTCATCTCGGCCTCGACGATGGGGACCCGTGACCCGGACTGCAACGGTCCGGCGAGGCCGAGACCCGGCCGCCCGACCGATACCTGCCCGGACCCTGGGATGGGCCAGCCACCCATCCCAGGGTCGCGTCACGCACGATCGAGGTGTACGTACAGTATCACAGATGGGTGAGGCACGGGAACGGGGCGGGCGTGAGACGCTCACCGCCGGGCCGGCACGTGTTCCCGAGCGGCCGTGAGTCACTTTGAGCAACGGGTCGATTCAGGACCGCCGTCCTGACCGCCAGGGAATCGTGCGATGGAATGCGGCACGCCGTTGCGGGGATGACACCCCGACAGACGGGAGCTGGTGTGCTCCCTACCGACCCACGGGACGTTGTGCACGGATGAGGAGGCGACCACCGCCAGTCGTGAAGACCAGCGACATATCCCGACGGACCGACGACGACGATGGGGTTCTTGACGTGGGACACGCCGGCCGCTACTCGTGACGGAGCCATCGACGCAGGATGACGACGGTGGCCCGACGCCGTGTCGAGTCCTGCCACTGTGTCGGGTTACTGGCGAGCGGAACCGAATGTCTCGTGCGGTGAATGGCGATGGAAACGAGGCGACGTTTACCGGCGCGTCCATCGCAATATCGTGGTTCGACGCCTACTTGGCAGCGCGGGAGATCGTATCGTCGCTCAGATTGAGACCGCAGAAGCCCACCAGCAAATGGAACATGTCACCAACGAGCGTGTTCCGTAGGGCCGCGGGCCGGTCGTGTGTTCGATACCAGGAGACCAGGTCGCGCACCACGTCGGGGATGGTGAGCCAATAGATGCGCCGCGCGGCAAGTTGGGTTGCGAGACCGGTGATCACCGCCACGTCGATGGCGTGGACGACGAAGAGTCGGTCGAAGTCGTGGGTGCCGAAGAACGTGCTCGCCCGGTCGAAATGCTCTTCGCGCAGCATCGAGAACTTCACGCCTTTGGCGCCCCTCGGCACGAATACACCGTCACCCATCATCGCAACGTCGGCTCTCAACAACTTGCCGAACTCACGCCCCAATGGCTCCCAGTCGTGCTCGTCCTTGGCCTCGACGATGACCCGGGGGCCGAGCGTGACGTCACCGGGCACCACGAGACGCTTCCCCTCGGGTTGGTATGCGACCAAGTCGATGTCGGAGAGGGCATAAGGTACCGGGACCGGGACTCCCTCTCCGATCAGGCACCCATGGCGAGCCTCTAACCAGAACCGCACGAGTTCGGTGCAGGCATTGGTCTGCGTTGACATCATGTTCCCCTGATCTTCATTCGCCACATGACGCGTCAGCGATCGAGCGACGATGCCCGGGACGCTGGGCACCGCCGCCGAAGACCGATCGCGCGTCCGACCACCCAGTATGATGCTGATGACGAAGCGACATGACCATGGAGATGCGCCGCCAGACTCGACCCGTGGTCTGGCGGCCATGTCACCTTCACAGCACGATCGGAGTATCCGATGATCTCTCGACCGTCCGATGCCGTGCCCCGACCGTGGTTTTGGGAAGGAAACGTCCAAGCAACAGTCGTTGATCACTTGACGTGCGATGAGTGGTGCGTGATCCGCCAAGCCGACACCGTGAGCCGGGAGCCTGGGAAAGACATCGAGCTGGAACGCGAGGGCGTCAGGATGGGGGGCACCGTGAAGGGGTTTCCCAATGGTACGCCTCGCACCCCTCCGAACACCCAGGCACGACACTGGTTCACGGCGGCCCTGTTCGATGTCATCCTCTGGCGCGAGACGGATGCCGGGGTCCGCATCGGGTTGGCTCTCCCCAACATGCCAACGTATCGGCGACAGGCCAGCCGGACGACCTGGTTCCAGCGAGCGGCGAACTTCACCTTCCTGTGGGTCGACGAGACGGCGGTGGTCGTCGAGGACCGTGGCGCAGGTGCAACGCCGTGAACCGAGAAAGCTGGATCGACTATCTGTTGACCGACGCTACCCCCAATGCTCGCCCCGATCAGCAACTGTTCCATCACTACGTTGGGTGGATACTGGCGGCTGGACCGTCCAACGTCTTCACCCGTCCGAAACCGTCGCCGGGGCGTAGACGTTAGGGAACCATGCGCTGGTGATCCGGTGGTCTCCAGGCGGTGAGCGCACGGGAGCCAGGACGAGCGATGCTCACGTTGACGCGGTCGTCGGCCGTCCCGGTACGTTTGCCCCGGCCCGGCGCGTTCTGTGGCATCCTTGGCGCTGGCCGAGAAACAGTCCGATTCAGACACGGTCCGATGCGGTAATTCGCGGTGAAGGGGAGGACGGGATGGCGTACGGTAGGTGGTGGTCGCGACGGTGGCACGGGGGTGCCCTCTCCGTGGTCGGGATGATGGCCCTGGTCCTCTCCTTGACCATTGGGATCGGTGGCGGTGGCCTGAGTGCCGGCGCGCTGGCCGCCCTCCAGGACGGCACGCCCGACCCGGCAGAGTCGCCCGAAGCGATCGAGGCGACCGAGGTCGCCGAGCCGGACCCGACCGAGGCCCCCACCGAGGTCCCGGAGGAGGACCTCGCGACCGATATCGACTTCGCGGTCTCGGATGATGAGGTCAACCGGGACGCGCCGGGGGCGGCGGTCATCGCCCAGGGCCTCGTCTACGTCGAATCCGACGAGATCGTCTGGCGGGCCCGCCAGATCGACATCCCCGCCGTCGAGGACGCCGTCTCGATCGGCGCCGACAACGCGTCCTTCCTGCTCCAGCGGACCGGGGCGACGGTGGTCCGCAACGACGTGTCCAACAAGCGCACCCGGATCGAGGTCGGCGAGGCCTACTACGCCCCCGCCGGGGACGCCTACACCCGTGCCAACTACGTCGAAGAGACCTCGCAGGCCTGGCTGGTCGAGCTGACGGTGGCGGACGCCGAGCCGGACACCGCCACGGGCGGGGACGTCTTCTACGAGAGCGATCCCTTCGGGGACGTGGCGACCGGCACCTACGACGCCGAGCTGACGCGGGGCGTCCTGTTCCCGGACGAGGAGGACTTCTTCCTGGTCCAGACTGGCTCGGCGATGGTGATGGCGACTTTCGGGTCGATCGAGGTCTCCTCCGGTACGGATGCCCCGGTGACGCTGGAGGTCGGCGACGGCCAGCTCGTGACCGGCGACGTGGCGATCCGCAACGCAGGTCCGGAGCCCGTCGCCTACGTCGTGGCCGCCATCGGCGCCGCCGTCCCGGACCCCGTGGCCACCGGGACCACCGCCGATGCCACCCCGGGCGCGTCGGATGACGGGACGCCGGAAGCCGCCGACGTGGCGGACGACACCGCGGACGTGCCGGACAACACCGCCGATGACGGTGGCGACACGGCGGGCGGCGTGCCCGTGATCGATGGCGACGATGGGACCGACTCCGACAGCGATCGCCTGACCGACGCCCAAGAGGCGGCGCTGGGGACCGATCCCGCCGCGCAGGACAGTGACGGGGACGGGATCGACGACGGGACCGAGATCATCGACTTCGGCACCGACCCGCTCAACCCGGACAGCGACGCCGACGGCTTCTCGGACGGCGACGAGCAGTACACCTTCGGCACCGACCCGTTGGACGCGGCCAGCTTCCCGGACCAATAGGGACGGAGTCGGAAGACGGAAGACGGTAGTCGGAAGAACGAGAGGGGATAGACGGCAGTCAGCAGGAGAAGGACACCCTCCCCGACTTCCGACTCACGACTCCTCGTCTTGACACCCGGTGACCGGCCCTCTAGCCTTGGGGCGAGACAACCGAAGAAGATGTCACGGGAGCTCGGAGAGCCGGGCTGAGAGGGTGGCCGCCGCCACCGACCGTCGAACCTGATCGGGGTAATGCCCGCGCAGGGAGCCACGCGCAGCCTGTCCCGGGCACCGTCATGACCGACGGTGCCCGGGCGTCGTTTTCCGCGCTCTGAGCTTCCCGTATCGACTCCGTTGGTCAGACCGCCCATCTCGCCCTCGCCTCGCGAGGACGCGGCGTGGTGGTTCTCCCGGCGACCCGGACGATCAGGAGAGGATCTCACCATGTCCCAGTCCCACCGGCACGCCCCGTCCCTCGCGCCCACTCGTCACCCCGCCACGTCCCCGCGACGCCGCGTCAGTCACCGGGCCCGGGTCCTGGTACCCCTGGCCGGGGCCGCGCTGCTGATCGGGGCCCGGATGGGCCAGTCCGCCCGCGGCCAGGGCGGCGAGCCGGTCAGCGTGGCGCTGGATTGGTATCCGAACGCGAACCACGCCGGGCTGTTCCTGGCCGATGCCCGGGGAACGTTCGCGGCGGCCGGGCTCGGCGACGTCACCCTCACGACGCCCGCCGACCCGACGACCGTCCTCCAGACGGTCGCGGCCGGCCGCGACACCC
>JACCVE010000067.1 GCA_013698285.1 Chloroflexia bacterium
CCCCTGCCCCCTGCAGTCTTCCGTCTTCCGACTACGTCCGCAGCGGCACGATCGCCCGTCGTTGCAATGCCGGGTAGGCTGTCTCGACCGGGATCGTGACCACCTCCACGCCCACCACGGCTACCTCGCCGAAGGCGCGGTCGCGCCAGGGGGCCAGCAGGGCCGGCAGGCGGCCGATCGGGGCCGAGTCGACGTAGTGGGCGATCGTCACGTGGGGTAGGAATGGGTAGCGTGGCGACGACTTGATCGCCGCCAGCTCCCGCAGCCGGGTGTGGAGGCGGTCACAGGCTCCCCCGTCGTGGACATCGAGGAAGATCGCGTCCTGGAACGAGTTCACGCCCCCCAGGGTCATCGTGAACGCCGCCTCCTCGCCGAGTGCCGCCGCCGCCTGGGCAATCTCCGCCAGCCGGTCCGGGTGGATCTCGTCTCGGCGCCGGGGGTCGTCGGTGACGAAGCCCAACTCCTGCAAGGTCAGGTACAGGAAGTGGTCCGGGTGGACCCGGACGATTGGCAAGGGAGACAGCGTGGCCCGGAACCCGTCCAGGTGGGGCTGGACCGGCGCGGCCGGGATCGAGACGACCAGCGAGGCGAACGGGCCCGGCCGGGTCCGCCAGTCCTCCGTGTCGTGACGGCCGTCCTCGACCGTCCGGTTCGTCCGGAAGGCCTGCCAGATCTGGCGAAACGCCTCGTCCTGGCGGCGTGCCTGCCCCTCGTCGGATGCCCGTTCCGGGCGCTCGCGGACCCCTTCGATCACCACCGCTAGCGCTCGATCCCCTTGATCTTGATCGTGCGTAGTCCGGCCGGCGTGGTGAAGAGCGTATCCTGGCCAACCCTGCGCCCGAGCAACGCCTTGCCCAGGGGAGACTCGTTGGAAATCCTGTTCGCGGTGGGCTTCGCCTCGATCGCCCCGACGATCTTGTAGCGTTCTTCCTCGCCGTCGAAGTCGATCACCACCGTATTGCCCAGGCTGACCACGTCGGGGTTGGTGTTCGGCATGTCGTCGATGATCTGGGCATTGTTGATCAGGGCCTCCAGGTCGCCGATCCGCTTCTCCATCATCGCCTGGTCGTGCCGGGCCGCGTCGTAGGCCGCGTTCTCCCGGAGGTCCCCATGCGAGCGGGCGTCGGCCACCGCCTCGATGATCCGGGGCCGCCTGACCTCTTTCAGGTCCCGCAGTTCGTCTTTGGCCTGCGACAACCCTTCCCGCGTCACCGGGATCCGCTTTACCTTGGCATCCATCAGACCCTCCACCCTCGCTCGTCGGGGATCACCCAGCCCAGCGCGCCGTCGCGTGCCGCCCGCCGCATCCCATCGTTGCGCCGTGTCCCGCCACCTCGCGTCGCCGTCCCCCGTCAGGGCCGGCGACCGTGCCCGCGTGACCGCGTGTCGGCTAGCGGACCTCGAACGTGGCCTCGATCTCGACCGCGATCTGATCCGGCAGGGCCACGAAGCCGACCGCCGACCGGGTGTGCCGCCCGGCGTCGCCGAAGACCTCGACCATCAGGTCCGAGCAGCCGTTGATCACCTTTGGCTGGTCCCGGAAATCGGGCGCGCAATTGACCATCCCCAGCACCTTGACCACCCGCGCCACCCGGTCCAGGTCGCCGAGGGCGTCTTGGACCGTGGCGATGATCTGGAGCCCGACCTCCCGCGCCACGTCGTAGCCCTGCTCGACCGTCAGGTCCGTCCCGACCTTGCCGGTCGGTGCCGCCTTGGTCGGCCCGGTGCCGGAGATGAACAGCAAGTTGCCCGTCTGGACATGCCGGACATAGTTGGCCACCGGTCGGACGGGCTCGGGGAGGGTGATGCCGAGTTCGGTGAGACGTTCCGCGACGGTCATTCGTGTGCTCCTTCGGGGGTAGTCGACAGTCGGTAGACGGCAGGCGAAAGGCGGTAGACGAGCGGGGATCATCCGGGACCACGTGCCGGGACATCTGGTCCCGGGTCGGGGCGGCGAGGTCCCGGGGGCTTGGGCCCGGCGAGGTCAGCGACGGCCCAGGACATCGCCGATCCGCCGTACGGACTCGGCGAGCAGGTCGTCCCCGGTCGCGAAGGAGAGGCGCAGGTGCCCTTCCCCGGCGCCGCCGAAGGCCACCCCGGGCACCAGGGCGACGTGGGCCTCCCGCAGCAACCGGTCCGCCAGGGCGACCGAGTCCATCCCCAGTTCTCGGGCATCGACGAAGGCGTAGAAGGCCCCCTCGGCCAGGGGGCAGCGCAGCCCCCGGATCGCGTTCACCCCCTCGGCGACCGCTCGCCGCCGCCGGTCCCAGGCCGCGACCATGTCGCCGATGAACCCTTGCGGCCCGGTCAGCGCGGCGACTCCGCCCGCCTGGGCGAACGAGGTCGCACAGGTGACGGAGTGGCTGTGGACCTTGGCGATCTGCTTGATATAGGGAGCCGGCCCGGCCACGTAGCCGAGCCGCCAGCCCGTCATCGCGTAGGCCTTGGACAAACCGTTGAAGGTCAGGGTCCGCTCCGCCATCCCCGGCAGCGAGGCGATCGCCCGGTGCTGGTGGCCGTCGTAGAGGATCTTCTCGTACATCTCGTCCGAGAAGACCAGCAGGTCGTGGTCCTGGGCGACGTGCGCGATCGCGTCCATCTCCCCCTCGTCGAGGACCCTGCCGGTCGGGTTGTTCGGTGAATTCACGAGCAGGACCCGGGTATCGGCGCTGACGTGCGCTTCCAGGGTCTCCGCCGTGATCCTGAACCCGTCGTCGGGGTCCAGCGGCACCCCCACCGGGCGCCCCCCGGCCACCTCCACCATCGGCACGTAGGAGACCCAGGCCGGCTCCGGGATCAACACCTCGACCCCCGGTTCGACCAGGGCCAGCATCGCCTGGAACAGCGAGGCCTTGCCGCCCGGCGTGACGATCACCTCCGTCACCGGGTCGACCGCCACGTCGTTGTCGCGCTGCAGCTTCTCGGCGATCGCCTTGCGCAGCGCCGGCGTTCCGTTGCTGGCGACATAGTGGGTATCACCCGCGTTCATGGCGGCGGTGGCCGCGTCGCGGACATGTTGTGGCGTGATGAAGTCGGGGTCGCCGCCGCCCAGGTCGATCACGTCCAGTCCCTCGGCTCGCATCGTCCTGGCCTTGTCCGAGACGGCCAGGGTGGGGGAGGGCGCCAGGTCGCGGACGCGGCGGGCGATGAACTGCGAGGGAGACCGTTGGGTGGGCATCACCAACTCCGCGAGAACGTCGCGCTGCCAGCCCGGTTCATCCACCCTGTCCGAGCGACGCGAGTCCATGACCGAGGGGATCGGCAGCGGCGACCGGGGCCGGGGGCAGCAGAACGCTGGCGCGATAGTGTATCGCATCGACTGGGGCCCGACGGGTACCGCCCGGGGCCGCGCCAAAATCGATCTCAGCCTCCTGCCCAGTTCCACGCCCCCTCGGGCGAGTGGGTGCGCCCGGCCTTCGGGTGTCGTCCCCACACCCATGACGGCCAGGACCGCGCCATCACGACCTCCGGCGAGCGACCATTCCCCTGCCCCCTGCCCCGTTAGCACTCTCTTCACGAGATTGCTTAGCACTCCCCCTTGAAGAGTGCTAAACCGTGGAGTAGACTGGTCGTGCCAATGAGGCTGATCTGGCGGGTGGCGCGCGA
>JACCVE010000105.1 GCA_013698285.1 Chloroflexia bacterium
GGGAGCGTGTATTTCCAGGTGATCATCATGGTCTTGAAGGGATTTCCGCCGGTGATCGCGGCGGCCGCGAAGGGGGACAGCGCCGTCGGGGGCGAGACCTCGGAGAGGACCGCGTAGTAGAAGATGAACATGTGGGCCGCCACCGGTGGCACGCCGAGCTGGATCATCGCCGGGGCGGTGATCGCGGCGGCGATGATGTATGACGCCGTGACCGGGACGGCCAGTCCGAGGATCCAGACGGCCAGCGCGGTCAGGACCACGGTCAGGAAGAGACGGCCGCCGGCGAGGTCGACGATCAGGTCGGCCATCTTGAGCCCGAGACCGGTGAGGGTGAAGATGCCGACGATGATCCCGGCCGTCGCCGTCGTCGCGACGACGGACAAGGTCCCGGTCGCGCCCGACTCGAGCGCGGCCAGGGCCCGGCGCGGTACGAGTGCCGTCTCGCGGCGGATGAAGCTCAGCAGGAAGGCGAGGATGATTGCCCAGAAGACGGCGGCGATCGGGGTGAACCCCAGCAGCATCAGGGCGACGATGGCGATCAGAGAGCTGAAGTGATACCCGTACCGGGTGATCAGGTAGCCGATCGGTGGTCCCTCGATCCGGGCACCGGAGGTCCCCAGACGCCGGGAATCGAGTTCGATCATCAGGAAGATGGAGAGGTAGTAGAGGATGGTCGGGATCGTGGCCATCTTGAGGACTTCGAGATAGGAGATCTGGAGGATCTCGGCGATCAAGAAGGCCGCCGCACCCAATGTCGGGGGGGAGAGGATCGCGCCGATCCCACCGGCCGAGAGGACGGCGCCGCCCGACTCCGGGGAATAGCCCGCCCGGCGCAGCATCGGCCAGGCAACCGAGCCAAGCGTGACCGTGGTCGCCACGCCGCTGCCCGAGACGGTGCCGAGGAGGAACCCGGCCACCGTGGTGGTCCGGCCGGCCCCGGAGACCCGCCTCCCCGTCGCGGCCATCGCGAAGTCGAGAAAGAACTTGCCCGCCCCGGAGTATTCGAGCACGGCCCCATAGATCGTGAACAGGATGATGTAGGTCGCCGCGACATCGAGCGGCACCCCGAAGATGCCTTCCAACGAGATGTAGAGCGACCCGACCATTCGCTCCAGGTCGTAGCCCTTGTGGCCGTACTCGCCCGGAAGGAGATATCCCCACCGGCCGTATCCCAGGAGGGCGATCGCGACCACGGGCAGGATCCAGCCGACGGTCCTCCGGGTCGCTTCCAGGACCAGGACGATCAGGGCAGCGCCCATGATAACGTCCCACTCCGTGGGGCGGACGGCGCGGCGGACGAAGCTGTCGTATTCCAGGAGGGGATATAGGGCGGTGACCGCCCCGGCCATGGCGAGCAGGACGTCGAGGGGGTTCAACCGTGACGCCCAGCGCCGGCTGGTGGGGTAGAGCAGGAAGGTGAGGACTAGGGCGATGCCGAGGAAGGATGTCCGGTAGATCTGCGTCTGGATAGTGACCTGGGTCACGTAGAGGGCATAGACCGAGAGCCCGATCGCGAGGCCGGCGGTGAGGAATCGCCAGGGTCCCGACAACCTCCGGCTTTGCCCTTCCGCCTCGAACTTCACGATCAGGTCTCGGGCTTGCTCTTCGCTGAGCGGTTCCGCGATGAACGCCTCGTCGGCCGGCGGGCTCTCCCGCCCGTCGGGTCGCACCCCGTCTGACCTCCTGCCACGTTCGTCGTCGCGGCCCGGCCCATCGATCATGGTCACTTCACCCTCGGGGGTCGATCCCCCTCAACATCCCCACGCCCGTCGTTGGCGAGTGGAGACCAGCTCGACTCGCAGGCTGGCGTGGCGGGCGGGCGACGTGTC
Source organism: Chloroflexia bacterium (assembly GCA_013698285.1). GTDB lineage: Bacteria > Chloroflexota > Chloroflexia > Thermomicrobiales > UBA6265 > JACCVE01. The sequence goes on from JACCVE010000105.1 coordinate 1,830, forward strand.
AGCGCTCTCGGCCCACCGGGTCGTCCCGATCTTCACCGCATGTTGCCCGATCCCATCGATCACGAAGCGCAGGTCATGGATGGTCAGGGGCGTGACGACCACGCGATACCAGCCGTCCTCGGCGAGGACATCACCATAGGTGCCGTAGTACTCGGCGGCGGCGGCCCGCTCGGCCCGGACCCCCGTCCGGACCAACGTCTCACCGGCGACCCGGAACGTCTCCTCGACTCTGCCCCCGTACATGGAGTGGGTAAAGTCGAGGGTGACCACGTCGACGCCAGCCACGGTCCCGCACAGCAGGACATCGGTCGTCCTGACATCCCGCAGGACCACCGCCGGGCGTTCGGGGAGACCAGCGGTGACGAGCGGGGCGAGGAGCAACGCGAACGGCAGCGACGCCGCGACGAGGCGGCGTCGCCACGGTGCCGTCATGGTAGCGACCATGTCCCGCCGGCCGGGACGAGGCCGAACCTAGGCAGGGGGAGACGCGGCCGGTGACGCCTCGGGCGAGGCGTTCGGGGTGACGCCCATCTCCTCGAAGAACCGGATCGCGCCCGGGTGGAAGGGGATCGGCGAGTTTTGCGACGCGTTCTCGAGGGTCAGGTTGCGGGCCTCGGGGTGGACGGTGACCAGTTCCGGCTGGTTCTCCAGCATCACCCGGATCACGTCGTAGGCCAATTGCTCGTCGAATTCCGCCCCAACGACCAGCAGGTTCGGGACGACGACGACATCCACCGCTTCATCCTGGCCGGGGTAGGTGCCACCCGGAATCGTCGCGGTCGTATAGAAGTCGCCGTACCGTTCGCTGAGCCCGTCGGTCAGGTCCGCGTTACCGACCAGTTTCAGGGCGATGTTCGGCGTCGCCCCGAGATCCGTGACCGCCCCGGTCGGCAGACCACCGGACCAGAAGAAGGCGTCCAGGCGCCGGTCCTTGATCGCGGCGGCCGACTCGGCGGCGCCGAGTTGCTCGCGCTCGATGTCGGTCTCCGGGTTCAGTCCCGCCGCTTCCAGCATCCGGTTGGCGATCACCTCGGTCCCGCTCCCCGGCGCCCCGGTCGAGACGCGCTTGCCACGGAGATCGGCGACCCCGTTGATCCCGGCGTCGTCGGTGGTGACGACGTGCGTGTAGTTGTCGTAGAGCGTCGCCAGGGCGTAGGCCTCGATCGGCGCCTCGAACGGGGCATTGCCGCTCACGGCGTCGAAGGCCGTGTCGCCGAGGACGAAGGCCATGTCCGCGTCGCCGGACTCGATCAGGAGCATGTTGTCGACCGAGGCAGCGGTGACCTCGGCGGTCACCTCGATGCCGTCGATGCTGTCGGACAGGATGTTCGCCAGCCCGCCACCATACGGGTAATACACGCCACCCGTGCCGCCGGTGGCGATCGAGAGGCGGGTCTGGGCCGCGACCCCACCGATCTGGACGGCCAGGGCGATGGCGACGACCACCACGCTCAGCAGGGCACCGAATCCCCGTCGCGTCCGGGCTCGTCCCCCTCGTCTCGTCGTTTCCATCGTGATGGTCCCTCCACCAACTGGCGTCCTCGCCAGCTCAGCGACCGGCGGTCCGAACGGAACCGCACCCTCCCCACGGAGCGTCAGGCGTAGGAAACCACGAGTTGGGAGGCGGCGCAACCGGGGTGACGCCTGATCCCGGACCAGCGGGCCCCGAGGGTGCCCGGGCGACATATATTCGGCCGCCCGGTCGCGGTTGGAGTCTCCCGCGACATCCCGGCAGACGAATCGCCGGGTGTTCCGGGACATGACCGCACCCCGGCACGCTCATGCCGGGGTGCGATCGGTCGGTGCGTTGATCCGGGCGACACGCGACATCGCGAGTGAGACGTCTCGACGGGCGACAACCGATTTCCGTCGCCGGGAACGTCCCTACGCGTTCTTCATCAGGCGAGCCGCGATCTCGGCCAGCTCACCGGGGTGGTAACCGGGGGCGTAGACCTGGGGCTCCGGGGTGCCGGGGTTGATCGGGCCGCCCTTCGGCAGTTCGTCGGTGACCGTCAGCGGCTTGCCGTCTTCCGGATGCGGCCCCTTCCAGATCTTGTCGATGTCCTTGTAGTCGTCCGGGCTGAACCGGTACATCAGGGTGTGGATGCCCTGGTCGTGGTACTTCTTGGCCTCCGGGATCTCGTTGTTGGAGATGTTCGGGATATTGAGCATCTTGCCGACCTCGACGCCGGTCAAGGTCTCCAGGGCCTTGGCGTAGGCGACCTGGTGGACACCGCCCCGGGTGAGGAGGTACCCACAGAGTTCACGGGCGATCGGGTTGGACGTGCTCTGGTAGACCCGCAGCTTGCCCATCCGGGCGCCGCACTCCAGGAAAAAGTTGTGGAGCATGTCGAGCACGAGGGCGCCGGAGTTGAAGACGTTCTCGCCGGTCCAGGCGATGCCGCGAGAGTCGACGGGCAAGGCGCCCTGGCCGCCGAACAGGAAGTGGTGCGAGAGACCCTTCCCGAGGACGGCTTCTAACGGGGAATCGGCGGCAGCGCCTTCTTGGCGCGGTGCGGCACCGGTCAGAAGACCATTCACCGTGGCGGCAACGGCCTCGATATGGCCCAGCTCCTCGGCCGCGATGTTGGCGACCAGGTCGTAGTAGGGCTTGAGCTTGTCCTTACCGCGCATGTTGAAGCTCTGGTAGGTGTAGTTCATCAGCGTGGACATCTCGCCGAACTGCCCGCCGAGCAGTTCCTGGACCGCCTTGGCGGCCTCGATGTCCGGGTTCTCCGCCATTGGCAGCTCGAGTTGCAGTTTGTCAATGCGCAAATACATGGGTGTTCTCGTCCCTTCATCGGCATCGTCCGGTCGGCGGGCGTCTCGTGCAGCCCATCGCTGGGCGGCCCCGCAAGAACGTCGCCGCGTCGCCCGTGGGACGTAGCGGGGCGGCCCGAACCGTTCTGGGGGTGACTATTCGCACTCATGGGAGCCGCCACGAACGGGATGTCCCGCTGCCCGGCAGGAACATCGCCAAGTCAACGCCCCGGCCCGCGACGCCTCGACCCGAGCCGCGAGCGCTCCACGGTTCCGGCCGCGACAGGTGTCCGGGGAAAGGGTCGGTCCGTGATCGGGATGGGGTGGCGTGGACGTCGGTGGACCTGGTGGCACGACAAGAGAGCACGCCGGGCCACCAGACCTAGCGTGTTCACTGGGTGATCGCCGTTCTGCGGAACAGTAGACTGGGCTCGAACTGGCGAGCGGCAGTGAGTCGAACTGGATCACCACCAGTCTGGACATAGGACGTCGACCAGTCCCCGTGTACGATGAATCTTGTACATGGACCGAGTGTTCTCATCCCGCGTTAGCCCATCAGGTCGCCGTGGCGTCCCTGACGAAGGTGGATCGGAGGTCACGGGCTTGGGCGAAGGAGTCAGGCGGGCAATCCGGGATGTCCGGGCGTCAGGAGCTGACGTGGGCTGGGCTCAGCCATTCGGGTCGTGTGGGTTTAGCTGGGATCATCATTGGATATGCTCACTATGATGCCGGAGACCGCGTCGGTGAAATGGACGTGGTATCCGTCAGAACGAAGCATGAGCATGAGCATGAGCACAGGCGATCGGTGTACGCGTTCGTTGATGCCGGTCAGCGCAGAGAAAGATGACTAATCGCCCGAACCATGTTGGAGGGATGGGCGCGACGACTCTCGGCAGACCGTCGCCTCCCGGTGGGACTGGATGGGTGGGACTGGTTTGTTCTTGTCGAGGACGTGCGTCAATTGCGAACGAACAAGAATGGGTTGAAAACGAATCCCGGAAACGAGACACCGGTTTTCGCCTAAACTTCGATGGCGAACAC
>JACCVE010000141.1 GCA_013698285.1 Chloroflexia bacterium
AGACGCACCCGTGAGCCTCAGAGGCCGTGCCGCCCGGCATCGGCGCCGTCCGCGCGGCGGCCGGGGGCGACGAGGCGTCCCCTGGCACCGGGAGAGCCCGACCGCACCCCCGGTGAGCCAGTCACCCCAGACCCCGGGCGGTATCGTCCCAGATGGCCCCCGGACGTGAACGACCGATCGATCCCGGGCCGGACGGCCGGTCAGGCCCGGCCGCGACTCGACTTCTTGGCCGGGCGGGCCTGGCGGTTGGCGGCTTGGGCCGGGACCCGGCTCGCCTTGCCCGTGGCCCCGTTCGACCCATTCGCGCCGCTGGACCTCTTCACGCCGTTCGCGGTCTTCGACCCGCTGGCACCATTCGCGTTGCCCGGCACCTCGGCGGTGGTCTCGCCGGAACCAGCCGCCGCGGCCAGGTTCGGACGCCGCAGCCGGGCCGGGTTGCGCGTCGCGGCATCAACTCGCTCCTGGTAGCTCGACCGGGAGGAGCCGGACGGCACGGCGACCTCGATCACCTCGGACTCGACGTCGCCGGTCGGCGGGGTGGCGCCGGTCGCGGTCCGGCGGGTGGTGCCCTTTGCCCCGGTCCGGGCGGTGGTCCGGCCGTTCCCGGTCACCGGGGTGTCCGCGCTGCCCCCGGCCGCCTGGGCCTGGGCCTGCCGGGTCACCTCGGCCCGCTCCTGGGCGTCGGCCAGCCGCTTCTGGAGCCAACCCTGCATCCCGCGATCGACCTTGCCCCCGACACTCCCGCTGACGACGACCACCTTGTCCAGGTCACGCGGGGGGTGATAACCGAGGCGACGGTGCTCCGGCAATTCCGGCAGGCCGGGGATCCAGTCCCGCACGCTGCCCCAGCCGGTGATGAACCACTGCTGGACCACGCTGTAGACGCTCTGGGCGACCCAGTAGACGACGGCGCCCGAGGCGAAGGTCCAGCCGAAGACGACCACCATCAACGGCATGAAGTTCATCATCTGGTTCATGATCGCCTGCTGCGGGTCGGTCACCTTCGGCGCGTTCTGGGGTCGCATCATCTTGGTCTGGATGAACTGGAAGACCCCGGCCGCGATCGGCAGCACCTTCCACGGGTCGGCGTCGCCGAGGTCGCCCAGCCAGGCGAAGCCATTCGCCCACGGACCGGAGTCGCTGTTGGAGAGGTTGACGATGGCCCGGTAGACGCCGAAGAAGATGGGGATCTGGATCAGCATCGGCAGGCAGCCAGCCAGTGGGTTGACGCCGTAGGTGGAGTACAGCTCCATCGTCTGGCGGGAGAGTTCCTGGCGATCCTTGCCGTGCTTCTTCTGCAGTTCCTTGATGCGGGGCTGGAGGTCCTGCATCGACTTGCTGGACCGGATCGACTTGACCGTCAGCGGCATCAGGATCGTCTTGATGATCACCGTGAAGACGATGATCGCCAGGCCGCCACTGTTGAAGGTGGTGGCGAGCCCGTTGAGGACCCATTCCAGGAAGTTGACGTACTGCGACCAGCCGGGGATAGACACGAGTGGCGGCCTCCTCCCGCGTGGTGGCGGGGAGCGAGCGATGGGCGGCGGGACGCCGGCGAGACGTGCCGCCACGGGGCGTCGAGACGGGGACAACGCGTCACGTCAACGGCGGGACAGGACCGGCAGGATCGGCGGGTTCGCGTCACGACCACGGGTCACGACGGCGGGACGTTCACGAGGCGACATCACCGGAGGACCGGCACCGCAACGACCAACCAGGAACGGTGGGCCAGCTCTCCACCGGTGGGAGATGTCCCATTCGCCCGGCCGACCGGCTCGCCCGGCCATTCGACCAACGTGCCAGGGATACCATACCCCCGGGCACCGCGACGGAGCAGAGGAGAAACGTCCCATCTGACCCCCGTGATCGGCACCGGCGAACCTGGCCCGTCAGGGGACGGGATCATAGCCGCTGCGCCCGAACGGGTTGCAGCGCAGGACGCGCCAGATCGCCAGGCGACCGCCCTTAAGGATACCGTACTTGGCGATGGCCTCGTGGCCATAGGTCGAGCAGGTCGGCACATACCGGCACGAGGGTGGCAGCATCGGCGAGATGCCCCGCTGGTAGAACCGGATCATCCCCAGTGCCGCCCGGGCGACAGGCCCGGGCCGA
>JACCVE010000196.1 GCA_013698285.1 Chloroflexia bacterium
TCGACCGGGTGCGAGTGAATCGCGCCGCGCCACTCGGCCTGAGTACGCAGCGGACGAATGCTCGGTCGCGCGCCCTCTACGAGTCCCTCGGGTTCCGGCGCAGGCCGGGAGACGATTACCGGATCTACGGACGATGGTTGGTGGACCGCGACCTCGTGCCAGACGCGGACCTTGACTGACCAGAATCCGGCGCGGTCAACCGACGCCAGACGACGATCGCGCCTAGAAGGATGTACCCGTGGCCAGCACATTCGGCACCATCTTCCAACTTACCACCTGGGGTGAATCCCACGGTCCAGCCCTCGGCGCCGTGATCCAAGGCTGTCCGGCCGGGGTGGCGCTGACCGAGGACGACATCCAGTCCCAATTGGACCGTCGCAGGGTAGGTCAGAGCAAGGTCACCTCGCCCCGGAACGAAGGGGATCGGGTCACGATCCTCTCCGGCGTCTTCGAGGGGGTGACCACCGGCGCCCCCATCTCGCTGATTACCTACAATAAGGACGTCGACTCCTCGAAATATGAGGCGATCCGCGATGTCTTCCGGCCCGGGCACGCCGACTACACGTACTGGGCAAAATATGGCCACCGGGATCACCGGGGGGGCGGCAGGTCGTCGGCGCGGGAGACGTGGGGCCGGGTGGCGGCCGGCGCGATCGCCCGCCGCATTCTCGCCGTTGCCGGTTGCGAGGTCTACGGTTTCGCCCGCGAGATCGGCGGCATCGCCATGGAGACCTTCGACCGGGACGAGATCGAGCGAAACATCGTCCGCTGCCCGGACGCCGCCGCCGCCGATCGGATGGTCACCGCGATCGAGATGGCCAAGGCCGACCATGACAGCCTGGGCGGGGTCGTCGAGGTCCACGCCACCGGGGTCCCGGTCGGCCTCGGCGAGCCGACCTTCGACAAGCTCGACGCCCTGATCGGCCAGGCGATGCTCAGCATCCCCGCGGTGAAGGGGGTCGAGATCGGCTCCGGCTTCGCGGTGACCCGCTCCCGCGGGTCCGAGGCCAACGACGCCTTCCTGGTCGAGGATGGCCGCGTCCGCACGCTGACCAATAATGGGGGCGGCATTCTGGGCGGCATCTCGACCGGGGAAGACCTGGTCGTCAGGATCGCGGTCAAGCCGACATCCTCGGTGGCCCGGCCACAGCAGACGGTCGACACCGACCTTCAGCCCCGCACGATCGTGGTCGAGGGGCGCCACGACCCGTCCGTCGTCCCCCGCGCGGTCCCGGTCGCGGAGGCGATGCTGGCCATCCTCCTGGCCGACCTGACCCTCCTCAACCGGTCGGCCCGCCTGGGCTAAGCGGGGACGGCGACGCCTCGGCGGCGACGATGAGGCGATCCGACCGGGCGTCGAACGGGTCGAGGTCGTAGCTGCCGTAGACCTGCCAATCCGCGAAGCCCGCGAGTTCCAGCATCAATTCCAGCTCCGCCCGGGTCACCCAGCGCAGGGTGAACCCCGCGGTCGTCCGGTGGAAGGAGCCGTCCGGTTCGACCCGGTCATACCAGAGACGGGTCTCGATCTGTTGCGACTCGTGCCGCACGATCCGGGATGCGAACTTGTCGACCTGACCCCCGCCGGAAAGCTCCCAGTGACCCTCGTGGATCACCCCCGGCTCAAAGCCCCGCAAAACGTCCGGGGTCGGGTTGACCATGTCGAGCAGGAGGAGCCCGCGCGGGTCCAGGGCTGCCCGGGCGGCGGCCAGGGTCCTCCGCTGGGCCGCCGGGGTCTCCAGGTGCATGAGACCATTCAGGGCGAGGATCACCAGTCCGTACGTGCCTCGTTCGTCCCGGGCCGCGGCGGTCGCCTCAGCCACCACGAGCCGGACCCGATCCCCGAATCCATCACGGGCCAGCGCGTCTCGGGCCCGGTCCAACATCGCTTCCGAGCGGTCGAGACCGGTGACGCGGTGCCCGGCCGCCAGCAGTGGGCCCAGCAGCCGGCCGGTGCCGCAGCCGATTTCCAGGACCGGGTCGCCCGTCGCCAGGGCGAAGTCCAGGGTCATCTGGACATCCTCGTCGAAGTGGCCGTGTTCGAGGTCGTAGTAGGCCGCGATGGCGGCGTAGGGATCGTCCCTGGCGGGCGCGGTCGTTCGAGACGTGGGCACGATGTTCCTTCCGGTGGTCGGCAGTCGAGCGACGGGGGCACGGGGACGCGTTGACGCCCCGTGGTCACCGGCCTATAGTCCTACGGATGGCGAGACCAACGCAAAACGTGGCCGAGAAGGAGGGACCCGTCCGGGGCGACCGGGTGGTGACCACCAATCGGCGGGCGACGTATGACTACTTCATCGAGGAATCGCTGGAGGCGGGCATCGCCTTGACCGGCACCGAGATCAAATCGATCCGGATGGGCCGGGCCTCGATCGCCGAAGCCTACGTCCGGGTCGAAGATGGCGAATTGTGGTTGATCGGGGCGAATATCGCCCCGTTTGTCCATGGGGGCAATGAGCAACACGAACCGGCCCGGCCCCGCAAACTCCTCGCGCGGCGACGCCAGATCGCCCACCTCCAGGCTGCCACCGACCAGAAGGGGATGACCCTGGTGCCGCTCCGCCTCGCCCTGCGCCATGGCCTAGCCAAGGTGGATGTCGGGGTTGCCCGGGGTAAGAAGACCTACGACAAGCGGGCCGCAACCGCTGAGCGAGAAGCGACCCGCGACATCCAGAGGGCGCTGCGGGACCGGGGGTAAGCGTGGTTCGGGCTGCCAGGGCCACGTGACACCCGGCCGGCGAGGCGTCGACCCGGGCGACCCAAACGTCTCTACGTGATCCTGATCCAGTGTCGCGGGCGCCGGGGGAGAGCGGCCATGGTCATCCACATCGTGTTGTTCCGGTATCGCCTGGGTGTCGACCCGGGCGCGATCGAGCGACTCCAGGCGAACCTCGCCGGCCTGTCCGGGGCCATCCCGGCGATCGGCCGCTACCAGGGCGGCACCAACGTCAGCCCGGAAGGGCGCGGCCACGACTATGACTGGGGTTTCGTGATGACCTTCCCGGACGCCGGGGCCCGGGACGCCTACCTCGATGATCCGGCCCACCTTGCCCTTCACCCCCTGATCGGAGCGGTCGTCGAGGACGTGCTGGTCTACGACCTCGGTACTTGACGAATCGCGGCTCATCGCCGACTGTCGTCTGCCGACTGCTCACCCTTCGGACGTGACGAGGAGAAGCCCATGGTCATCCATACCGTCTTCTTCCGATACCGGTCCACGGCCACCCCTGACCAGATCGATGAGGTCCAATCGGCCATCGCCGGGTTGGTCGAACGGGTCCCCGGCGTGGGTCGATTCCAAGCGGGCGGCAACGTCAGCCCCGAGGCCGGCAGCCATGGGCACGGGTATGACTGGGGCTTCGTGATGACCTTTCCCGACCTCGCCGCCCGGGACGCCTACATCGCCCACCCGGACTATTCCGCCGCCGCCGCGCTGGTCGAACCGGTCGTCGAGGCGGCGATGGTCTTCGACATCGGCGCCTGACCACCCGGATCGGTGGTATACTTATTACGTTCGACCCCGTGGGGATGCTTGGTATCGACAGGGTGCAAGGGATGAACTTTGCGCGCCGAGGTGCCCATGCCTCGTAAAACCGGGCAAAACAAGTAACTGGCACCACGCCTGTTGCTCTCGCTGCCTAAGTCACAGACCTCTAGGTAGCGCGTCCTTCCCGCCTTCCGTCTCCCGGGGCGGGGCCTGGGCGTCATTGAGGGAGAATGCGACGACTTAGTTCGCCGGTGCGCGGTCGTCAAAGGCAGTCCGGCTCACTGGCCAGATACCCTGTCGGCGGGGGATCGGGTCAGCACACAAAACACCGACTACGCGCGTAGCAGATGGTTGGCCGACCACTTTGGACGGGGGTTCGACTCCCCCCATCTCCACCTCAGAACCGTTCGATGGCCCGGCGACTCGCCCGGGCCATCGTCCGTTTTCACCCCGGTCGAGATCGGGGGTCACGGCGCTCGACGGGATGAGTGAGCAGGACGACGCGGTCAGTCGATCGTCCTCAGGTCATCGGTTGTCGCCGCCAGCGCCTCACGGATGAGCTTGAAATCCCCCGCATCGACCTCGTGCAGGTTGCCCTGGAAGGCGAGCGTCCAATGCTCAGCCGGCCACTTCCGAGCGTAGGTCATCTGCCGCGCGATCGGTTCGGCCGGCACCCAACACACAGCGAGGGCGATGATGTCCGGCTCGATTCGCACCCGGTAGGGGTAGTCCTCGTCGGGCCGCTTTGGGTTGAGACTCTGCCAGATCGGGGTGTGGTCTTCGAAGCACTCGCTGCTCACCGTGACGGTGGCCGCGAAGGCCTTGTGCCCGGTGACGTAGTAGGCGATGCCATCGCCGGGAGCCATCCGCTCCGCCTTCTTGCGGTGCCGGGATTTGATCCCCTGCAACGAGAAGCCGAGCGCGGCGGTCCGCGCGATGTTATCCGGGGACCCGACGAGGACCCAGTAGCGCGGCGATGGACCGCCCCGTGGGGATGTCTGGTCCGTGTTCATGGGAGCGACTCCTCAGGCGGGACGCAGATGATTATGCCACGGTGAGTCCCGAGCACTCCGTAAACGGTGGACGTTTGCCGCTGCAACCGCGCCGTCGGATACTGGCATTCGCCATCCTGATCGATCCTCCAGATCGACGGCTATCCCGGAGACCACCTGCGGATCGATGCGGTCGATTTTTACCCGTTGTCGATGCCCGAAGTGCGCGACATCGGCGACGGCAGCCAGGATGCTCTCCTGGTCCGCATCCGAGCGGGACCATTCGTTGGCTGGGGCGAGTGCGATGCCTCTCCGTTGGTCACGTTCGCGAGCCTGGTCTGTCCGATGTCTCAATGCGCCTGCCACCCGGTTCGGGATTCGGTCTTGGGACAATCCCTCGATGGTCCGGCCGAGATCTCGCGCATTGGCCGGCTCGTCCGCGAGCGGAGTCTCGACCTCCTACGGGCCGACCATGCCCTGTCCGGTATCGACATCGCAATGTGTGGGACCTGGTTAGCAAGCGCTTCGACACCCCGATCTACCGCCTGCTCGGTGACGAGGTCGCCCTCCCGAAAGTACCCTACACCTCGGCCCTCTTCGGCAACGATCCGGCAGAGACCCTGGCACTCGCCCGCCGGGCAAGCGATCGCGGTTTTCGGGCGGCAAAGTTCGGCTGGGGCCCCTATGGGATCGGAAACGTGGCCGCCGGCGTAGACCACGTCGCCGCGACGCGAGAAGGACTGGGGCCGGAGGGCATCTTGCTCGTCGATGCCGGGACCGTCTGGTTCGATGCCGTGGAGCGCGCCGCTGCCCGGCTCGATCACCTCCGCCAGCATGGTGTCACCTGGTTGGAAGAGCCGTTCGTCTCCGGGGCATTCGGGGCCTACCGCGCCCTGGCGGCCAGGAGCGGGACGGTGAGGCTGGCGGCTGGGGAGGGATGCCACACGCCGTTCCAGGCCAAACACCTCATGGATCACGCCGGCAGCGGATTCATCTAGATCGACGCCGGCCGGATTGGCAGCATCACCTCGGCACGAGAGGTCGCGACCTACGCCGGCTCGCGCGGCGTCCAGTACGTCAACCACACCCACGGTGGTGACTGGCAGGATCCTATGAGGCTCAAAAACTGTGTCAAGCGGGTCGCCGGCCGCCTAGGCACGTCGGCCCGCTGGTGCCAGGTGAGGAACCAGTCCGCGCGATGACGACGCTTGCCGGGTCGGCATGGGCGGGGGATACTGTCGGACCAGGCTCGGCCACGGCCGGGCCAGTGTCAGTACGTGTCCCCATCTCACCGGATCGTGCGCGAGGGACTCCCCGATGGCAACCAAGACCGTCGCCGGCGACCTGATTGACCGGCTTCAACGCATCGTCGGCCCGGGAGGGGTCCACCACCGGCCCGCGGACCTCCTCGTCTACGAGTACGACGGTTCGGTCGAAGGGGCGGTCGATACCGCCCGGCCGCTGGCGGTGACACTCCCGACCTCGACCGAGCAGGTCGCCGCGATCGTCCGCGTGGCGCGGGACGCGAACTTGCCCGTCACCGCCCGTGGCGCGGGCACCGGCCTCTCCGGCGGCGCGGTGGCCCGAGAGGGGGGCATCATCATCGCCCTGACCCGGATGGACCGGGTCCTGGAGATCGACCCGATCGACCACACGGCCCTGGTCGAGCCGGGCGTGATCAACCTGGAGTTGTCCGAGCAGACGCTGCCGGGCGGCCACTTCTTCGCCCCCGACCCGTCTAGCCAGAAGGCCTGCACCATCGGCGGCAACGTCGCCGAGAACTCGGGCGGGCCCCATTGCCTGAAGTACGGCGTCACGACGAACCATATCCTTGGCCTGGAGGTCGTCCTGCCAGACGGCCGCATCGCCTGGCTCGGTGGCGGGGCGGCGGACCGGCCGGGCTACGACCTGACCGGCGCCCTGGTCGGTTCGGAGGGCATGCTGGGCATCGTGACGAAGGCCCTCGTCCGCCTCACTCCGGTCCCCGCCGCCACGGTCGTCATGCTGGCCGCCTTCGCCAACATCGATTCCGCCTCCCAGGCCGTGACGCGCATCATTGGCGTCGGGATCCTGCCCGCCGCGCTAGAGATGATGGACGCCCTGACCATCCAGGCGGTCGAGCCCGCCTTTCACGCGGGCTACCCGATGGATGCCGGGGCCGTCCTGATCGTCGAGGTCGACGGCTCGACGGACGAGGTCCGCGAGGTGGAGGGC
>JACCVE010000202.1 GCA_013698285.1 Chloroflexia bacterium
CTCTACCTCCGGCTGGACGAGTCGCCAGTCATTGAGTCGGAAGAAGTGCGGCCCGGGGTTGTGCTGGACTTCAATGCCGACGATCAGGTCGTCGGATTCGAGATCTTGGGGTACAGCGGCGGGTGCCGGGGGCGAATCTCAAGGAGATGCAGTTCAGGGTGGCGTGACGCCAGCGGGCCGGGATGGCTACCGCTGTAACACACCCCCCTCCCCCGCCGTGAGGACGGCTTCGACCTCGGCGCGGGTGGCGGCGAGGAAGTCGCCGGGCATCGTGTGCTTGAGGGCGGCGGCGGCGGTACCGAGGGCGCAGGCGCGGGCGAGGTCTGCCCGGTCCTCCAGGTAGCCGGCCAGGAAGCCGGCCGCGAAGGCGTCGCCGCCGCCCAGGCGATCGACGATCTCGGTCTCCCGCCAGGGGCTGGCCGCGATGGCGTCGCCGGGACCGATCGCCTGGCTGGAGAGGGCGATGCCGAGACTGCCACGGTTCTTCTTGCGGGTCATTACCATCGCGTCGCAGCCAATCCGCGACTGCGCCTGCCGCAACACCTCCTCGCGATTCCCCTCGATGCCGAAGAAGGTCCGCAGGCCGCCCTTGGAGGCGAAGAGGACCGTCGCCAGGGGGGCGAGGGTCTGGAAGCAAGCGCGGGCCTCTTCCTCAGTCCAGAGCTTGGAGCGGTAGTTCAGGTCGAAGGCGACGATGACCCCCGCCTCGCGACCGGTGCGCATCGCCCGCTCCGCCTCGGCCCGGCACTCCGGCCCGAGGGCCGGGGTGATGCCCGAGACGTGCAGGGCCGAGGCCCCGGCCAGGATCGTCTCCCACGCGAATGGGCCGCCGGCGAGGCGGGCCATCGCCGATCCGGCCCGGTCGTAGGTCACTGACGAGGGGCGAGGGTCCACGCCCTCTTCCAAGAAATAGACACCCGTCCGGCCCTGGCCCTCCGGGACCCAGCGGACCCCCGAGCAATCGACGTCTGCTGCACGGGCCTGACGGGCGACCAAGCGGCCCAGCGCGGTGTCGGGCAGGACCGAGACCCAAGCCGCTGGCACGCCCAGGCAGCGGAGGGCGACGGCGGTGTTGAGTTCCGCGCCACCGGCGGTCACGCCGAGGCTGACCGCGCGTTCCAGCCGGTCGTACCCCTGGGGCGTCAGGCGGACCATCGCCTCCCCAAAGCAGACCACCCGGCCCCGCCGCGGCCGCGTCCCGATCGTCTCGACCTCCCCCGCCGGAGGATCTGACGGCGCCGAATCCTCTCCGCGGCCGGTCGACGGCCTGGCCTCACCCGGTGTCACGCCATCGTTCGTCACGGCATCGTTCCCCGCCTGGCCCATGGTTCGACGCTCCCGCGTGCTCAACGTCATGTCACGACGGGCCAATCAGCCGGTCACCCCGCCGGTCGCCCGGTGATGCCGGGTCCAGCGGCAGCGTGGACCGAATGCCCGACCCGGTCCCGGCTGCCGGGGACATCGTACCCGGCGACGGGGACGACCATGTGCCCGGCGATGCTGGCCGGCTGATTGACCGAGTACCGGCGAATGGATACGCGGACAGACGCGGCCGTCACCGGCCCATCCGTTTCAGGGTGCCCGTCACAATTCCGGGAAACGCCGTGAGGTCGCCCGTACCTCCCATGGGGTCGAGCACGGACAGGCGTCGCAAGCAACGGATCGCTAGCGTGATCAGCCCGACGTGTGTCTTGGATCGCCCTTCCCCGGAACCGTGACGGCCTCCCTCCGTTTCATACCCACTTGACAACTTCGCCAAAACGCGGGATACCACCCCATGCGGGTCCCAAGGCACCGGGGCTGGCAGCGGAAACCACGGAGGTGCTTCCGTGCCGCGGACGATGGTCGTCCGGGCGCCGTAGTCAACCATCGGGAGGCAGCAATGGCGCGCGTCATCTTCGACGGGGTCTCCAAGCTCTATGGAGCGGGGCAGACACCGGCGGTCAACAATCTCAGCATGGAGATCGAGGACCGCGAATTCCTCGTCCTGGTCGGCCCGTCCGGCTGTGGCAAGTCCACCGCGATGCGGATGGTCGCCGGGCTGGAAGAGATCAGCGGCGGCCGGATCATCATCGGCGACCGGGTCGTCAACGACTTACCCCCGAAGGACCGCGACGTGGCGATGGTCTTCCAGAGCTACGCCCTCTACCCACACATGACCGTGAGAGACAACCTTGCCTACCCGCTCAAGTTGCGCAAGATCCCGAAGGGCGAGCGCGAGACCCGGGTCCGAGAGGCCGCCCGCCTGCTCGACATCGAGGGGTTCCTGGACCGCAAGCCAAAGGCCCTCTCCGGCGGCCAGCGCCAGCGCGTCGCCCTGGGCCGGGCCATCGTCCGCAACGCCGACGTGTTCCTGATGGACGAGCCCCTCTCCAACCTGGACGCCAAGCTGCGGGTCCAGACGCGGGCGGAGCTGATCAAGCTGCACGACCGTGTCCAGACGACCACCATCTACGTCACCCACGACCAGACCGAGGCCATGACGATGGGGGACAGGATCGCGGTCATGAGCCTCGGCGTCCTGCAGCAGCTCGACACTCCTCAGAACCTCTACGACCACCCGGCCAACAAGTTCGTGGCCGGCTTCATCGGCAGCCCGTCGATGAACTTCGTCGATGTCCACCTCCAGGCCGCCGACGGCAAACTGTTCGCCAACGCGGATGGTTTCCGGATGCGCGTCCCCGACGCCAAGGGCCGCAGCCTCCAGAAGTACCTCGGCGAGACGGTCACCCTGGGCGTCCGGCCGGAGCACCTGGTCGAGCGGTCCCGGATCAACATCAACATGCCGCCCGATGCGACCATCCCGGTCAAGGTCGACGTGGTCGAGTTGCTCGGCAACGAGATCTTCGTCTACCTGACCAACGGCAATACGACCCTGACGGCCCGGATGGACCCGGACCTGAAGTTGGAGCGTGGCCAGGAGATCGAGGTCGCGGCCGAGCCGGACCGCCTCCACTTCTTCGACCCGAAGTCGGAAGAGGTCGTTGCCTAACCGAGACGACCGGCGAAAAATGACATGATGACGAGGGGGCGGGCCAGATGGTCCGCCCCCCGTCGCGTCGAAGTGGACCAGGTGGACCAGCGGAGTTTGGCGTCATTACGGTGTGGGTCGTGCGGGCGTCCAGGCATCAGATGCGTCCAGACGACCGTTTGGTCCCCGGTGCGGGACGCCTCCTCGCAACGCTCACCACGATGGGGCAACCCTCGACCATCGGGTGGGAGGATCTCGTGTCCTCCCGGGACGATCGACCGTCAGATTCGGGGTGGGGACTGTCGTTCCAGCCCGTTTCGACAACCGGACCCGCGCCGCGTCAGCCCTTGACGGCGCCGAGGGTGAAGCCGGCGATGAACTTGTCGAGGAAGATGTTGTAGAGCAACGCCACCGGCAGGGCGACCACGGCCGCACCGGCCATCAGCGCTTGCCAGAAGTAGGCGTCGCCCCGGATCAACTCGGTCGTGACCCCGACGCTGAGGGTCTTCTGCGACGACGACGTGACGAAGGCCAGGGCGTAGATGAACTCGTGCAGGGTCAGGGCGATACTGAAGGCGACCACGGTCAGGATGCCGGGGACCGAGATCGGCAGGACGGTCCGGACGATGGCGCCCAGGCGACTGTACCCGTCGATCATCGCCTGTTCCTCGATGTCCCAGGGGACCGATTTGAAGAAGCCCATCAAGAGCCAGGTGCAGAACGGGATCGTGAAGGTCGGATAGACGATGACCATCGACCAGATCGAGTTCTTGACGCCCAACTCGGAGACAACTCGGGTCATCGGGATGAACAGCAACGTCGGCGGCACGAGATAGACCAGGAAGATCGCGATGCCCAGGCTCTCGCCCCACCGTCCCGCCAGGCGGGTCAGGCTATAGGCGGCCGGGACGGTCGCGACCACCGTGATGATCACCACGAACAGGGCGACCAGGGCCGTGTTGCGGACGAACGTGAAGTACTGGGTGTTGTTGAAGAGCAGGTCAAGATTCGCCAGGGTGGGCGGTTCGTTGTACAGCAATGGGTTATTCATCGGCCGGTAGAGGTCGTTGTTGGCCTTGAAGATGGTCAGCAACATCCAGGCGAAGGGGACGGCCGCGAAGAGGGCAAAAAACGTCGCGAGTGAGTAGAGCAGACCCCGTCCGGCGATGGTGCGGCCATCGCGCTTGCGCGGCGTCCGGGATGTCTCGACTGGGGGCTCGTAGACGGGGGCAACCGTGGCCATCAGGATGTCTCCGTTCGGCGGGCGATCCGCAGCATCAAGACGGCGACCCCGACCAGGGCCGGGAACAAGAAGAGGGCGATCGCGGCGCCCTGGCCGAGGTTCCCACCCTCGACGCCCCGGTAGAAGGCCCAACTCGCCAGGACCTGGGTCGCGTCGACCGGGCCGCCCCGGGTCAGGATGTGGACCACGGTCATGTCGGTGAAGGTGAAGACCATCCCGAACAGGACCGCGACCGCCATGATCGGCATCAGCAGCGGCAGCCGGATGTAGAACAACTGCCGCCAGAATCCGGCCCCATCGACCATCGCTGCCTCCCGCACATCGCCGGGCAACGAGGTCAGGCCCGCCAGCAGGATCACCGTCGCGAAGGGCAGCGTCCGCCAGATGTGGACGAAGAGGACCGCCAGCCGGGCCAGATCGTCCTTGCCGAGCCAGTACATGTTCCGGCGCGGCCCCCAGGGCGTCCCGGGCCCAAGCAGGCCGACCTCGCGCAGGAC
>JACCVE010000220.1 GCA_013698285.1 Chloroflexia bacterium
CGGGTGGGCTTGCAGTAGTTGAGCGTCGCGGTGATTATCGGCTACTCAGGGGGCGGTGCCACGCTTCGAGGTTGCGGTAGAGTTACCGGTGCCGGAGGAAAAGCTCTTCCCGGCACCCCTGCTTACGCACGAGGATTGCGGAGAGGCAGAGGGACAGATTGGCCTGGACGAGTGCGGACCGGGTGGGGCGACATGCACAAGGTCCCGAACATCCACGGCGGCCTGAAGGGTACGGGCGTTAGTTGCCCGATCCCAACGGGCGTCACCGTGACGGCCTAAGCGGGAAAAGGGGAGATCATCATCACGGATCAGGGATTGCCGAAGGAGACACGCGACGGGGCGCTCACGATCCACCACGTCCAGGTCGCGATCCCGGCTGGCGGCGAGGAACGGGCCCGAGCCTTCTACGGTGAACTGCTCGGCTTCCGGGAGGTCCCAAAACCGGCCAACCTCCGAGCCCGGGGTGGCATCTGGTTCGCGGCGGGTGCCCTGCAACTCCACCTCGGCGTCGATATGGCCTTTCGGCCGGCGGAGAAAGCGCACGTCGCCTATCAGGTGTCGGGGTTACGGGCCCTCCGAAACCGCCTGACGGCGACCGGGTACGAACCCGTGGACGACGAACCGTTGGCCGGATATGACCGGTTCTACGTCAACGACCCGTTCGGTAACCGTCTTGAACTCTTGGAGCCAGCATGACCACATTGACGAGCCTCTTTCGCCGGGTCGCCGCCTCGGTGGCCCCGGCGGATCGATCACCCACCCAAGGAGCATCACCCATGGCGACCGACACGACGGACACCACGACCAAGACCGCCGACGGCCTGATGCCGGTCGCGGACAACGACGCGGCCTGGAAGGCCCGTCTCTCCCCGGAGCAGTACAAGGTCCTGCGCCGGGCGGGAACGGAGCCGCCCTTCTCCGGCGAGTACGTCGACACCGATGAGGCCGGCCTCTACCGCTGTGCCGCCTGCGGCAACCCCCTCTTCGACAGCGGCACGAAGTTCCACTCCGGCAGCGGCTGGCCGAGTTTCACCAGCGCGATCGCCTCGGACGCCGTCGAACTGATCGAGGACCGCTCCCACGGCATGACCCGGACGGAAGTCCAGTGCGCCCGTTGTCACTCCCACCTCGGGCACGTCTTCGACGACGGACCGCGCGACCAGGGCGGCCAGCGCTTCTGCATGAATAGCCTGTCGCTGGACCTGAACAAGACGTAGGCCGAACGCTCTGATCGATACACATGGTTCGAGAATCACTGACGACGCCCCCGATGACCACGCGGGGGCGTCCCCGTGCATGACAGGGGTCCTCAGACGGGGGAGGGTGTCGGAGGGGCGCTGGTAGACTGGAATGCGGGGAGCGTCACCGAATCGTTCGTGCCAGACGGAGGGATCCGGGGACGTCTTGGGCACGACCACCGGGGCAAGCCGCGGGGGTAACGTGACGAGCCACCTATCGGATGCGGAGCGCAAACGGGGCATCGTCGTCCTGATGGCGACGACGTTCATGATGTACGCCGGGTTCTTCATGGTGATCCCGCTGCTGTCCGTCCACTACGTCGATGGGCTGGGCTGGTCGGCCGGGTTCTTGGGACTGGTCCTCGGCGCGCGGCAGTTGGTCCAGCAGGGGCTGGCCTTCGCCGGGGGCGTGATCGCCGACCGGGTTGGGGCCAAGGCGCCGATCGTGGCGGGGATGTTCGTTCGAGGGCTCGGCTTCGGCGGGATGGCCTGGGCGGACACGGGGAGCGTCCTGTTCGCCACGGCGATCCTGGCCGCCCTCGGGGGTGCCCTGTTCGAGGCGCCCCGCTCGGCCGGCATCGCGGCCCTGACGACCGAGGCCAACCGCTCCCGCGTCTACGGCCTGGCCGGGATGATCGGCGGCCTCGGACTCACGGTCGGCCCGCTGCTGGGCGCCTTCCTGCTCCGGTTCGACTTCGCGGTCGTGGCCCTGGTGTCGGGCTCCGTCTACATGGTCACCACCGTGGTGACGTGGGTCGGGCTGCCGGCGGTCCGGGTGGCCACGGGCGGCCCGGGGCGCCTGACGGCCGGCCTCGGCATGGCGGTGCGGGACAGGACGTTCGTCGCCTTCACGATCCTGGGGATGGGTGTCTGGTTCATGTGGGTCCAGCTCACCATCTCGCTGCCGTTGGCCGCGACCGCGATCGCGGGGACCAGCGACGCCGTGGCCTGGCTCTACCTCCTCACAGCCGGGCTGACGATCACGTTGCAATACCCGTTGATCCGGCTCGCGGAACGGCGACTGCGTCCCCTACCGATCCTGATGGTCGGGACGGCCCTCATGGCCGCCGGGCTGGCGACCGTCGGCCTGGTGCCCGCGATCGGCCCGCTGCTGGCGGGGGTGGCGATCTTCGCGGTCGGCTCGGTCCTGGCCCAGCCGAGTCTCCAGACCGTCACCGCCAGCCTCGCTAATCCGGCCGCCATGGGCGCCTTCTTCGGGGTAGGGATGTATGCCCTGGCGGTGGGAGGCGGGCTGGGCAACGTCCTCGGCGGCTATCTCTATGGCGTGGGCCAGCGCCTCGACCTGCCGGCCTTGCCCTGGTTGGTCTTCGCCGCGGTTGGATTCGCTACGGCCGCCGGGTTCTGGGCGCTCGACGCCGCCCGGCAACGGGCCGCGGCCCTCGGGCCGGACCAGGAGACCGTCATCGTCGGGCCGGTGTCACGCCCCCGGTAGGTGCGCTCCCCGGATGGGAGCCGCGCTCGGATGGCGACCGGGGGTCAGGACCGTACGCGGGGTAGTCGATCCGCGTCGATCTCCGCGAGGAGGGGCGCGGCGGCGTCCTTGTCGGACAGGGTCGGGTTCGCCACTGGCCAGTCGATGCCGATCGTCGGGTCGTCCCAGCGCAGGCTGCCCTCGGCCGCCCGGTCGTAGCGGTCGGTACACTTGTAGGCGAAGAGGGCGTGAGGTCCGGTGACGACGAAGCCATGGGCGAACCCCTCGGGCACCCAGAACTGGCGCCGGTTCTCCCCCGAGAGGGTGACGCCGGTCCATCGCCCGAACATGGGCGATCCCGCCCGGATGTCGACCGCGACGTCGAAGACCTCGCCGGAGACGACCCAGACCAACTTGCCCTGCGGTCGCGGCTCCTGGTAGTGCAGGCCGCGCAGCACGCCGTGGGCAGAGGACGAGAGATTGTCCTGCACCCAGCGGCGCGGCAGCCCGGCGGCGGCGTAGGTCTCCTCGTTCCAGGTCTCCAAGAACGATCCCCGGGCGTCGGCGAAGATGGCCGGTTCTAGGATCAGGACGCCTGGCAAGTCGGTCTCGATCACGTCCACGTGCTCGCCCCGTCCCGGATCACCATCCGCAGGTAGTCACCGTAGCCGTTGCGCATCGGTTCGGCCAGCCGGGCCACGGCCTCGGCGTCGATGTAGCCCATCCGGAACGCGATCTCCTCCGGGCTGGCGATCTTCAGGCCCTGCCGTTGCTCGATGATCTGGATGAACTGGGAAGCCTGGTGCAGCGCCTCGTGGGTACCGGTGTCGAGCCAGGCGATGCCGCGGCCCAGACGCTCCACGAACAACTCGCCCATCGCCAGGTAGGCGGCGTTGACGTCGGTGATCTCGTACTCGCCGCGGGCCGAGGGGGCCAGCCCGGCGGCGATGTCGAGCACCCGGTTGTCGTAGAAGTAGAGTCCGGTGATGGCATAGGACGATTTCGGCGCGGCGGGCTTCTCCTCGATCCCGACGACGTGGCCCCGGCCGTCGAACTCGACAACCCCGTACCGTTCCGGGTCCTCGACGTGGTAGCCGAACACCGTCGCCCCCCGCTCCCGGGCGGCGGCGGCCCGGATCGTCTCGGCGAAGCCGTGGCCGTAGAAGATGTTGTCGCCGAGGACCAGCGCGACCGGGCTCGACCCGGTGAACTCCCGCCCGATCACGAACGCCTGGGCCAGGCCGTTGGGCTCGTCTTGGGCGGCATAGGCGAAGCAGAGGCCCCATTGCGTCCCGTCGCCGAGGAGGGCTTGGAAACGGGGCAGGTCCTCTGGTGTGGAGATCACCAGGATGTCCTGGATGCCGGCCAGCATCAGGGCCGAGAGCGAGTAGTAGATCATCGGCTTGTCGTAGATGGGGAGGAGTTGCTTGCTGACCGCGTGGGTCAACGGGTAGAGCCGGGTCCCCGAACCCCCGGCGAGGATGATCCCCTTCATCGGGCCTCTCGCGACGCCAGGCGCTGCCCCAGGCCGATGCGCTCCCCGGCCGTCCCCGAGGCCGGCCAACCCGGGTGGGCCAGGTACCACTCGACCGTCTGGCGCATGCCGGTCTCGAACGTCTCCCGGGGTACCCAGTCGAGATCCCGGGCGGCCTTCGAGGCGTCGATCGCATAGCGAGTATCGTGGCCAGGCCGGTCGGCGACGAAGGCGACCTGGCCGGCATAGGAGCCAGTGTCCCGGGGCGCGAGTTCGTCGAGCAAGGTGCAGATCGTCCGCACCGTCTCCAGGTTGGTCCGCTCGTTGTGGCCGCCAATGGCGTAGGTCTCACCGGGGACACCGGCCAGCAGGGTCCGCCACAGGGCGCGGGCGTGGTCCTCGACGAAGAGCCAGTCCCGGACCTGGCTCCCGTCGCCGTAGACCGGCAGGGGTCTCCCGGCCAGGGCGGCCCGGATGACGAGCGGGATCAGCTTCTCGGGGAACTGGTAGGGGCCGTAGTTGTTCGAGCAGTTGGTCGTCATCGCCGGTAGGCCGTAGGTGTGGTGCCAGGCGCCGACCAGGTGATCGGCGGCCGCCTTGCTGGCCGCGTAGGGGGAACGGGGCCGGGCCGGGCTCTCCTCGGTGAACATCCCGGTCGGACCGAGCGAGCCGTAGACCTCGTCGGTCGAGACGTGGACGAAGCGAAATCGTTCCCGCTCTGCCTCCGATAGGCCGCGCCAGTGGAGCAGGGCGGTCTCCAGCAGGGTGAAGGTGCCCATCACATTGGTTTCCAGGAATGTCGCCGGCGCGTCGATCGAGCGATCGACGTGCGACTCCGCCGCGAGGTGGATCACCGCGTCGGGCTGGAAGCGGCCGAACGCCTCGGCCAGGGCCACGCCGTCCCGGATATCGACGTGGGTGAAGCCGTACCGGCCGGCGTACCGCGGGTCGTCCGCACACTCCTCCACGGTCGAGAGGTCACCGGCGTAGGTGAGGGCGTCGAGGTTGAGGACGTGGGCACCGGTCTCCCGGAGGAGGAACCGGACGACGGCCGAGCCGATGAATCCCGCGCCACCGGTGACCAGGACGCGCTTCGGGTGCGGGGGCATGGGCGGGGCTCCTCGGTGGGGGTTCCGGCGGCCGGTGGACGCCAGTCGTCGTCAGGTGATCGAACTGGCGAGGTCCGGCACGGCATCACGGACGGCGTCGCCCCAATATGGTAGCCGAATCCACAGTCCAGCGGCCCGCGCGTTGTCCAGCCTGCTGTCGGCTGGCCGCGTCGCGGGCAGGGGGTAGGCGAGTGCGAACTCCCGGGCGGTCGTCGGCCGGATGCGGTCGGGGTCGAGGCCGGCCGCGGACGCCACCGCCCGGGCTAGGGCGTAGCGGCTCGCTTGGCCCCCGTTGACGAGGTGAAAGATGCCTGCACCCCGCCGGGCTAGGAGTTCGACGAGGGCCGCGGCGAGGTGGGCCGCATGGGTCGGGTTGCCGGTCTCGTCGGTGACCACCGCCATCGTTTCCCGTTTCGCCAGCACGGCCAGGACCGTGCGGGGGAAGTGCTTCCCGGGGCCACCCCAGACCCATGCCGTCCGCGCCACCGCGAACGCCGGGTCAGCCGCGAGGATCGCCCGCTCCCCGGCCAGTTTGCTGGCGCCGTAGACCGACAGGGGGCGGGGTTCGGCGTCCTCGGCGTAGGGTGCGCCGCCGTCGCCGGGGAACACGAAGTCGGTCCCGATGCCGATCAAGTACGCCCCCGTCGCGGCACAGGCCGCGGCCAC
>JACCVE010000248.1 GCA_013698285.1 Chloroflexia bacterium
GCGTCGATGAACGGGGACGCACTCAGCGGGGAGAGGATCTCCATCTCCCGCGTGGCCGGCCAGCCCCCGAGGACGGCCACCCCTCCGACCGTTTCCGGGGGACAGAGCACGACGGTGCAGCCGGTGATCGCGGACTCCAACGTGGCATGCCCGACGAGGAAGCCGGGGACATCGGTCAGCACGCCCATTCCTCCTCCGGCCGGCGGAGTCGCCACGGGCGGGCCGGCCTGGCTGGTCAGGTCCGCGGCCCCCGCCCGGTGATCCATGGGGCTCCGGTGGTCCATGGAGGTCCGTGCGCCACCCGGCAGGCTGACGCCGAGGGCACCGAGCACCCCAATCTTCATCGCTGACCGCCGCGACATGGGCCGGTCCCGCGCGTCGTCCACCGGATGAACCTCCTACGTGCGGACCAACCGGGGATCGGCGAAGCGCTGCAGTTCGTCTCCCAGCAGGTTCACGGCCAGGATCGATGCCGCCAGCGTCAGGCCGGGAAAGAACATCATCCAGGGCGCCAGTTCCATATAGGTCTGGCCGTCCGAGAGCAGCGAGCCCAGCGACGGCGTCGGCGGCTGCACGCCGAGGCCGAGGAAGCTCAGCGCCCCCTCCGCGATCAGGGCGCCGGAGAGGGTGAAGGCGAGTTGCACGAGCAGGGGAGTCGAGACGTTGGGCAACACATGGCGGAAGATGATCCGGCGGGACGAGGCGCCGATCACGCGCGCGGCGATCGTGTACTCCATCTCCCGCACACTCAGGGTCGGGCCCCGGACGACCCGGCTGAAGATGGGGACGGTGACGACCACGATCGTGATGATCACGCCCGTGATGCCGGGTCCGAGGACGGCGGCGATGATGATGGCCAGCAACAGGGTCGGGAAGGCGAACAACACGTCCATCAAGCGCCCGATGATCTCGTCCGGCACCCCCCCCGCGAAGCCGGAGACCAGCCCGAGGATCGTGCCCAGGGTCGCCGCCAACAGCGCCGAGGCGATGGCCAGACCAAACGAGATACGCAGCGCGTAGACCAGCCGGGCGAACTCGTCGCGGCCCAGTTCGTCCGTACCCATCAGGGAGTCCCACGAGGGCCCCTCGAATCTCGCTCGCGGGGAGATGTCGGTCGGGTCACCGACGCCGGCAAACGGGCCCACCAGCGCCACGGCGACCGCGGTGACGAGGAAGAGCGCGGAGACCGCGCCGACCGGGCTCTCGCGGATGAACCGGAGAACGGGATTCGTGCGCTTCCGCAGCAGTCTCGCGTTCGTGATGTCGGCCCGGGCCAGGCCCGGGAGGTCTGCCGCATCGCTGGCCCGGCTCCGCATCCTCGCCTCGTCACCTGCCACCACGACGATCCCCTCTCCGGCAACGGTGCGATGTCCGGCCCGAGTCCTCGCCCGGCGCGACGGGTTCAGTTCAATACTTGATTCGCGGGTCCAGGTAGGCATAGAGGATGTCGGTCACCAGGTTGGCGACCACGAAGGCGAGGGTCCCGACGACGACGGTCGCCTGGGCGACCGGATAGTCACGCCCGAGGATGCCCTGGATGGCGTAGCGCCCCAGGCCCGGCACCGAGAAGAGCTGCTCGACGATGATCGCCCCGCTCAGCAGATAGCCCATGTTGATTCCGACGATCGTCACCGTCGGGATCAGGGCCGCCCGCAGGACGTGACGGGTGATCACCATCCGCTCGCGGACACCCTTGGCGCGGGCCGTGACGACGTACGGCTCGTTCAGCACGTCGAGGACACTCGCCCGGATGACCCGCATCACCACCGCGGTGATGCCGACCGCCAGCACCAGCGTCGGCATCACCATCGACTTGACGTGGCCGACGACATCATCGGTCCAGGAGATGTACTGGGAGACCGGCAGGCCGATGTCGCGCGTCGAGACGAAGTAGATGAGCAGGGTGCCCAGGACGAAGTCGGGGATCGATAGCCCCACCAGCGCGGTGATCCGGACGAAGCCGTCCACGCCCGAGCGGGAGCGCAGCGCGGCCAGCATCCCCATCGGCACGCCGATCACCAGCGAGACGAGCGTCGCCGCCCCCGCCAGCTCGATGGTGATCCGCCCCTTGCGGATGATCTCGTCCATGATCGGCAGATTCGTCC
>JACCVE010000261.1 GCA_013698285.1 Chloroflexia bacterium
GCCTTGACCTCGCCATAGTAGACCTTAGTGACCGCGACCCGGGTCATCGGCGGGCCGTCCGCCGGGCCGTCCTGAACCGTCTCGTCCGATCCCGTCACCTCGGAGGTCGCCGTCAACCGGTCGCTCACCCCACCTACTCCCCACGATAGACCCGCGAGACACGTCTGCTGACTCGACATGCCCGGCAAGCGTGACGATGATGGTCGCCCCACCCGACGGAACTGGGCTGGCCATGTCGACGACCGGAACCCGGCGTTGGATCACCGGAGTGGCCCATCCCACCAGCGCCGAGGCGCCATGCCGCCCGGGCCACGGGGAGGTCTTGACACGCGCCGGGACCACCTGTAAGGTATCCATGACACATGAAAGTATCCACTGATGATCGAATCGGCGACCTCTCTGGCGATGTCCTCCTGGAAGCCCTCGCGGCGTTGGCGAACCCTCACCGGTTGCGCATCGTCGCGTCACTGACGACGCGACGAAATTATGTCAGTCAGTTGGCGCGCGAGTTGGGTTTGAGCCGACCACTGCTGCACATGCACCTCCAGCGACTGGAACGGGCAGGGCTCGTCACCGGCACGTCCGAAGTGTCAGAAGACGGGAAAGCGATGAGGTATTACGAGGTCATCCCATTCGCGATCGGGCTCACGCCGGCCTCGATCACCGTCGCGGTGGCCTCGCTCGACCATGCGGACCAGAACATCCCCTCCCCACATGACACGGGTCCTGCGGCGGCGACGAGGATGAGCGAGAAGGAGTTCGACCGATGAGTGACGCGGGTTGGGGAATCGTCTTCGTGGTCGCCTTGACGGCAATAGTCTCCGCGGTGATCACCGTGACGATCTGGCAAGCGTTCAAGACACAACAACGACGGATCGAGACCAACGCCACGATCGAGGGCGAAGCGGTGTACCGGACATTGTTGGAGGATGTCGGCTCGGTCCAACGAGACCTCTCCATCGGGCAGAGGACGATGATCGAGGAACTGGCCCAGGTGAGGCTGCGATTGACCGCGATCGAGACCCTGTTGCGCGAGGTCGGTTGATCCGGGGCGGTACCGGCCGAATGGTGATGCCGAGGAACGGGCCATCTGCCCCTGATCTATCTACTCTCTCAACCGGTGCGTCTCCTCGCGGGTCGCCTCCGTCGCCTGGCGGCAGAACGCCAGGACCAATGCCAACTGGTCGTCCGAATACCGGTCGAATAGGGCCGACATGGACACGACCATCGACCCGAACATCGGCGCGATGGTGGCGATGCTCTCCTGTCGAGGCAGGACATGGACACGGCGCCGATCGGTCGTGTCGCGTTGCCGGACCGCGTGTCCCGCCGCCTCCAAACGGTCGATGACCCCAGTGATCGCGCCGGTGCTGAGCCCGCTGGCCTCGGCGAGTTCGCCCGCCGTCATCGACCCCTCGGTGATGAGCAACGAGAGACATTCGAGATCGGACGTGGTCATCCCCAACCGGGTCGCCATGGCCTGGCTGAAGAGGACCGAGGCCCCGCTCATCTCCCGCAACGCGAGCAGCAGTGCCGCGCGGGTTTCGCCTTCACCCTCCCGGTGCCCCGGCCGGGCGCTTGACAGGTCCTGGGTCATCGTTTAGTCTCCATATATCTTAGTCATCGAATATTACCGTGATGGAACAAGTATACCGGAACGTCACGTCCGTCGTCAGGGAGAAGACCGATGCTCTCGTCCGTCACCGACTTCTCGTCGTCACCGCGCGGAAAGTGGGTCGTCGTCGGCCTGTGGCTCCTCTTCGCCGCGATCATCGTGCCGGTCTCACCGCGCCTCGACGAGGTCGTCAGCAACGAGGCGTCCCAGTTCCTGCCGCCCGGCGCCGAGTCGTCCGAGGCCGAGACCCTCCAGGCGGCGGAGTTCCCCAGCGACGGCGTCCCCGCGATTCTGGTGTTCCGCAACCCCGCCGGACTCTCCGAGGCCGATCGCGCCGAGGCGCGGCGCGTGAACGATCTCCTGCTCTCCGATGCCGCGCCGGACACCATCGACGGCGTCGTCTCGGTCTTCACCCGGCCGGAGGCGGCGGCCTCACTGGTCTCGGCCGACGGCACGACGATGACGATCGTCGCCAACGTCACCGGAGAACCGTCCGGAGAACCTTATCTGGAGACCATTGCCTGGATCCGGGACCAGACCGGCGACCTCGGCGAGCTGCGTGTGGCCGTCAGTGGCCCCGGCGGCATCCTGGCCGATTTCATCGAGGTCTTCGAGGGGATCGACGGGTTCCTCCTCCTGGTCACCGGCATCTTGGTCCTGGTCCTCCTGGTCCTCATCTATCGTTCGCCGGTCGTGGCCCTGGTGCCTCTCCTGTCCGTTGGGTGGGTCTTCGCGATCGCCGGGGCCCTGGGCGCCCTCCTGGCAGAACGGGTCGGACTGCCGGTGAATGGCCAGTCCCAGGGCATCATGACGGTCCTCCTCTTCGGCGCCGGCACCGATTACTGCCTGTTCGTCTCATCTCGCTACCGGGAAGAGTTGGTCCATGCGCCGGACAAGCATGAGGCCATGCGCCGGGCCATGCGTGGGGTGGGCGAGGCGATCGCCTCGTCGGCCGGCACGGTGCTGGTCGCGACGTTGGCCCTGCTCTTGGCCACGTTGCGCTCGACCGAGACCCTCGGTCCCCTCCTGGCCCTGGCGATCGGCCTGATGCTGATCGCGGCACTGACCCTGGTCCCGGCCATCCTGACGATCCTGGGCCGGTTCTCGTTCTGGCCGTTCCGGCCCCGCTACGACGCCCGCTCCAACGACCCGGTCATCGCCGACGAGGAGGCCCATGGGATCTGGTCTCGAATCGCCGGGATCGTCGCCCGGCGTCCGGCCGGTGTGCTGGTCACCACGGTCGCCGCGTTCCTGGTGATGTCGCTCGGCCTGCTCGATTTCGAGCAGACTTACGACCAGATCACCGGCCTGCCGGCGGGCACGGAATCCCGCGAAGGGTTCGAGCTGCTCCGCGAGGCCTTCCCGGCCGGCGACCTGGCCCCGACCAATGTCTATGTCGTCATGCCGGAGGGTACCGACCTCTTCGACCCGGCCACGCTAGCGCGGATTGACCAGATCA
>JACCVE010000287.1 GCA_013698285.1 Chloroflexia bacterium
GGGGAGCGGCTTCTGCCCTTCGACCTCGCCCAGCCCGAGGTGCTCATCGGCCTGATCATCGGCGGCATGATGGTCTACCTGTTCGCCGCGCTCGCGATCGAGTCGGTCGGGCGCGCCGGCGGAGGAGTCGTCGAGGAGGTGCGCCAGCAGTTCAAGGAGAAGCCCGGGATCATGGAGGGCACCGAGCGGCCCGACTACGCCCGCTCGGTGGCGATCGTCACCAGGGCCGCCCAGCGCGAGATGATCCTGCCGTCCCTGATCCCGATCGTCATCCCGGTGATCGTCGGGGTGCTCTCCTACCAGGCCCTCGGCGGCCTGCTCATCGGAGTGATCGTCGTCGGGTTCTTCGCGGCGATCTCGATGACCTCCGGCGGCGGCGCCTGGGACAACGCCAAGAAGCTGATCGAGGACGGCGAGTTCGGCGGCAAGGGATCTGAGGCCCACGCCGCCTCGGTCACCGGCGACACGGTGGGCGATCCCTACAAGGACACCGCCGGCCCGGCGATCAACCCCATGATCAAGGTGGCGAACATCGTCGCCCTCCTGATCATCCCGTTCGTGGTGTAGGGCCAGAGGATCCCCGCCCGGCGGCTCCCCCGCCCGGTCCCGATAGCCTGGCGAGAGAGTGGCGGAACGGAGGCCGAAGCATCAGGGGCTCGAGCGCGTCCTCGGAACGGGCGCCCTGTTCAGCACCGCCTACGGCAACGTCGGCAGCTCGATCTACTACGCGCTCGGGCTCGTCGCCGCGCTGGCGCTCGGGCTCACCCCGGTCGTCTTCGTCATCGCCGGGCTGATCTTCGCCGCCACCGCCGCCACCTACGCCGAAGGGACGACGATGTACCCCGAGGCCGGGGGCGCCTCGTCGTTCGCCCGGCGCGCGTTCAACGAGTTCTGGTCGTTCTTCACCGCGTGGGGCCAGATGCTCACCTACATCATCACGGTCGCCATCTCGGCGTTCTTCGTTCCCCACTACCTCGGCGTGTTCTGGGAGCCGCTCGGGGAGTCGCCGGCCGACGTCATCGCGGGAATCGGGGTGGTGGCCGTGCTCGCCGCGATCAACGTCGTCGGGGTCAAGGAGTCGGCCGGGCTCAACATCTTCCTGGCGCTCGCCGACTTCCTGACCCAGCTCCTGCTCGTCGCGGTGGGCGTCGTGCTCGTGCTCTCGCCGGAAACGCTCGTCTCACAGGTCGACCTCGGCACGGCGCCGACCGTGCGGGATTTCCTGATCGCCATCCCGGTGGCGATGGTCGCCTACACCGGCATCGAGACCGTCTCCAACCTGGCCGAGGAGGCGCGCGACTACGAGCGCACGATCCCGCGCGGGATCGGCGGCGTGGTGGCCGCCGTCGCGGCGATCTACGCCTTCCTGCCGGCGATCGCCCTGTCGGCGCTGCCGGTACGCGACGGCCAGACCGCTCTCGGCCTGCCCAAGGAGGAGGGCGGCTTCGCCGACGACCCGGTCCTCGGCGTCGTGCGCAACCTCGACCTGCCGCCCGCCCTTGCGGGCCCGGCCGAGATCTATGTCGGCGTCCTGGCCGCGACGATCCTCTTCATCGCCACCAACGCCGGCCTGATCGGGGTCTCGCGGCTGACCTACTCGATGGGCCAGCACCGCCAGCTTCCCGAGCGACTGCGGCGGCTGCATCCGCGCTTTCGCACTCCGCACGTGGCGATCGCGGCGTTCGCGCTCGTCGCCTGCCTGGCCATCGTCCCCGGCCAGGCCGACTTCCTGGGCACGATCTACGCCTTCGGAGCGATGCTCGGGTTCACGATGGCGCACGTCTCGGTTGTGCGCCTGCGGCTCTTGCAACCCCGCCACGAGCGTCCCTTCCGAGGACCCGGCAACCTCCGGATCGGCGACCGCGACATCCCGCTGTTCGCGGTCTTCGGCGGCCTCGGCACGGGCATCGCCTTCGTCGTCGTGACCGTGCTCGACGTCCGGGTGCTGGTCTCGGGCCTGGTGTGGATGGCGATCGGGATCGCTGGCTACGCCGTCTACCGCCGGAGCCAACGGCTGTCGCTGACCCAGACGGCGAAGATCGTCGTGCCCAAGCCGATCGTCGAGCACGAGGTCGAGTACGAGTCGATCCTGGTGGTCGTCGAGGACGATGCCTACCACCCGGAGGACGTCTCGACCGCCTTCAAGCTCGCCGCGCACCGGAGCCGGGGCATTCAC
>JACCVE010000301.1 GCA_013698285.1 Chloroflexia bacterium
CCTCTGGTGTGAGGTCTCGGCACCCGCTCCCGGCACGATGTCGTGATGTCTCGGCCGCTATCCCGCGTCGGCGGCGACTTTGCCGTTCGCGGACCGGCGTCCCGCCTTCGTGGTGGGCTCGGGAGCCGGGGCGGGGGTAAAGAGGGGCTCGACGAGGACGCCGTTGGCGTCGAGGACCGCGTCGGGGGTCGGGTTGCCCTCGGTACCATCGAAAGCGATCCGGCCGGAGAGTTCGGGCGAGGCCGCCTTGATCCGGTTGCGGATGTCGTTCAGCACGTCGGGGTTGTGCTTCAGGAACTCCTTGGCATTCTCGCGGCCTTGGCCAAGGCGCTCCTCGCCGAGGTAGAACCAGGCCCCGCTCTTGCGGACCAGCCCCAGGTCGGTGCCGACATCGAGGACGCTGCCGGTGACGGAGATGCCCTCGTTGTACATGATGTCGAACTCGGCCTGGCGGAAGGGCGGAGCGGTCTTGTTCTTGACCACCTTGACCCGGGCCCGCATCCCGACCGAGGTCTGGCCGTCCTTGATCGCCTCAATCCGGCGGATGTCCATCCGGACCGACGCGTAGAACTTCAGCGCCTGGCCGCCGGTGGTCGTCTCCGGGTTGCCGAACATGACGCCGATCTTCATCCGGAGCTGGTTGATGAAGATGACGCAGGTCCGCGAGCGGCTGATTGCCCCGGTCAGCTTGCGCAGGGCCTGGCTCATCAGCCGGGCCTGGAGACCGACGTGGGAGTCGCCCATGTCGCCCTCGATCTCGGCCTTGGGCACCAGGGCGGCGACCGAGTCGATCACCACCACGTCGAGGGCGCCGGATCGGACCAGGGTCTCCGCGATCTCTAGGCCCTGCTCGCCGGTGTCGGGCTGGGAGATGAGCAGGTTATCGAGGTCCACCCCGAGCTTGCCGGCGTAGATCGGGTCCAGCGCGTGCTCGGCGTCGACGATGGCGGCGATGCCGCCCATCTTCTGGGCCTCGGCGATGATGTGCAGGGCCAAGGTCGTCTTGCCGGAGGACTCCGGGCCGTAGATCTCGACGATCCGGCCCCGTGGCACCCCGCCGATCCCCAGCGCCAGGTCCAGCGCGATGCTGCCGGTCGGGATGGCGTCGAGCTGCATCGGGTTGGTCTCGCCCGGCTTCATCTTCATGATCGAGCCCTTGCCGAACTGGCGCTCGATCTGGGCCATCGCGAGGTCTACCGCGCGGTCTCGCTCTGTCATCGTCACTGACTCCTTGTCCGGCCGTCCCTGGGAGTGCCGGACCATGCTGATGGGGACGGCCCGGTCGGGCGTGTGGCGAGGTCCGAACCCGACGATCGATGGTCGTCGTTCGTGGGTCGCAAGGGGTGAACGTGCATAGAAAACATGTTCTACAAACGTCCCCGTATGATACCGTTTTCGCCCGTGTCCGTCAAACGCGTGGACTCGTTTTGGGACTCCGGAACCACGGAAGGCAACGAGGTCGTTGGGCGTCGGAGTCGTGGGCCTCACTCCACCGTGGAGTCGTACTCCTGGCCGTCCGTCGGGACCCTGGCGGGACGGAAACGGCCGATCAGGTGATGGGGCGACTGCCGGGGCCTTGGGCCGGCGGGTCCCATTCATACGATCTCGTGATCGCTGCGCCGTCGGCGGCAGAGACCGGGTTCGGCAACTGGCACCGAACCAGCAGTTCCCGGTTCAGCTTCCGGCTGGCGGTGGCGACCTTGTCTAGCCCCCGGCTCACCTCGTGGTCGGGACTGACGACGATGACGTCTTTGCCGAAGCGCTCTCTGACGATTCGGACCGGCTGGACGAAATCCGAGTCGTTGCTGAGGAGGACCGCCTGATCGAACGCGTTGTCCAGCGCGTCCATCAGCAGATGACACGTTAGACCGACATCAGATTGTTTCTCTTGGAGGAGCCAGACCGTCTGGAGAGGGTCCACTCCCGGAGGAGGATGTGCCAACACCGCGTGACGCTTCGAACGGGTGAACCGGCCCGCGTGAACTTCGACTCCCGGCACGGTGGTCAAGGCTTGGCGATCGATATCATGCCGCGTCGATCGACGTGGGTCGTCGAGTGGATTGGGCGCGATGGCCGTGAAGAACCGGACGAGTTGGACATCATCATCCGGAAACATGGCCTCCACCAAAGCACGGTAATCCAGCCATTTGAGGTGGCGAAGATGCGTCGTGGTATGGCCACGAAAGCAGGCGTAATAAACATTGAAACCAACGACGTAGGCGACGATCCGCATTGGTCCCAGCCCCGAAATACGTAGAGGGACCGTCTCGCGACAGCCCCTCTTCCTGCCATCGAAATGCCAGGGGATATTGATGCC
>JACCVE010000112.1 GCA_013698285.1 Chloroflexia bacterium
ACACCCGAATGATCGTACGTCGTGGAGGGCGCAGTAATCAGCGCCCCTACGATATTTGGTGGCACATGCGGGGGATCGTTTCGCGTGAGGTGGCGGGCCGCGAGACGCGGGGTATGGGGCGGAAGGGTGCGGGGTGCGAGGCGGCCAGTCGGGAGGGCCGGCGTGACGGCGGTCGGGCGAGGGTTGGCCGAAGTAATGGCAAGCGGCCGGGGGGGCGGGTGGCGGGATGTGCGGTCGGGGGGACGGAAAGGAGGGCTCCGCTTTCCCGGTGTTGGTGCTTTGGGTCCGGCCGTCCTCGGGCATCCGACCGTGCTATCCTTCGCGCCCACCCGAGGGGTCACGATCCAGGATGTATCTTGAGCGAGCCGGGCTAGCCGGGGGAGCGCCATGCGCCTGTATGTCGAGATGGCCCGGCGGGAGGCGCAGCGGCACCTGGCCTACCGGATGGCGACGGTGGCCGGGCTGTTCACCAACGCCGTCTTCGGGATCATCTTCA
The DNA here is from genome assembly GCA_013698285.1 of Chloroflexia bacterium. GTDB lineage: Bacteria > Chloroflexota > Chloroflexia > Thermomicrobiales > UBA6265 > JACCVE01. The sequence continues at coordinate 497 of JACCVE010000112.1, forward strand.
GCACCGTCTTCCTCGCCCTCTACGCGGACCGGGGGCGAGACGAGGCCGTGGCGGGGTTCACCCTCACCGACACGCTGACCTACGTCTGGCTGTCGCAGGCGATGCTGATGGTGATCGGGGTCTTCGGCACCTGGGACATCGCCCAAGGTGTCCGTTCCGGCGACATCGTGTCCGATCTCTCGAAGCCCTTCAACTTCTTCTTCTACTGGCTGAGCCGCGACCTCGGGCGGGCCGCCTGCCAGATCCTGGTCCGGTTCGTCCCCACCCTGGCGATCGGCGCCGCCCTGTATGACCTCGGGCTCCCGGCCGACCCGGTCCGCTGGTGCCTCTTCACCGTCGCCCTCACGCTGGCGGTGCTCGTCAGCTTCACCATCCGGTTCCTGCTGAACCTGGCCGCCTTCTGGACGACCGATGTCCAGGGCGTGCGGTACGTGCAGTTCAGCGTCGTCAACTTGCTCGCGGGCGTCCTGATCCCCGTGGCCTTCTTCCCCGATCCCCTGCGGGCGGTGGCGGAGGTCCTGCCATTCCGGGCCATGATGATGACGCCGATCGACATCGCCCTCGGCCAGGGGGCCGCCGCACCGGCCCTGGCCCTCCAGGCCGGGTGGGCCGTGGTCATGGGCGGCGTCGCCAGCGCCGTGCTGGGGCTGGCGACGCGCAAGCTCGTGATCCAGGGAGGGTAGCGATGCCCACGATGCGTCGCCTCGCCGCCGCGCTGCCCGGGGACCTCGGGCACGAGGCCCGCCTGTACCGGCGCCTCGCGGGCGCCCAGGTCCGGGGCCAGATGCAGTACAGGGCCTCGTTCTGGATGCAGATCGCCGGCGTGACGGTCGTCTACGCCGTCGAATTCGCGTCGGTCCTCTTCTACTTCCTCCACTTCGAGTCGATCGGCGGCTGGGGACTCGGCGAGGTCGCCCTGCTCTACGGGCTGAGCTCGGTCTCGTTCGGGATCGCCCACACCATCGGAGGGGGGTTCGCCGTCTTCAGCCAGATGATCGTGCGGGGCGACTTCGACCGGTTGCTCGTCCGTCCGCTGTCGGCCCTCGTCCAGGTGCTGGCGGCGGACATCCAACTGCGCCGCCTCGGCGCGATCCTCCAGGGCGTGGTCGCGTTGGGGATCGGGCTGACCTACGCCGACGTGTCCTGGTCGGTGGGGATGGCGCTCTGGCTGCCTGTGACGGTGCTGTCGGCGGCGACGGTGTTCACCGCCCTCTTCTCCCTGGAGGCGACGCTCTGCTTCTGGACGACGCAGGGAACCGAAATCGTCAACGCCTTCACCTACGGCGGCAGCAACATGACCTACTACCCGATCCACATCTACGACCGCTGGGTGCGCCGGTTCCTCGTCTTCGTCCTGCCCCTGGCCCTGGTGATCTACGTCCCGGTGGTGGCGCTGCTCGGCCGCCCGACCCCGCTCGGCCTGCCGGGGTGGGCGGCCTGGTCGGCGCCGGTGGCCGCGCTAGCCTTCGCGGCCGTGGCCGGCATGGCCTGGCAGGTGGGAGTCCGCCACTACCGGAGCACCGGCACATGACGACCCCGGCGACGCACGACCACCACGGCGGGGCTCGCCCGCCGATCATCCGGGTGGAGGGGTTGGGGAAGACCTTCCGGGTCGCCAGGCGACGCGGGGGCGTCCTCGGCAGCCTGCGCGGCCTGGGACGTGGGGCCGGCGAGGCGGTCGATGCCGTCGCGGGGGTCAGCTTCGAGGTCCAGCCCGGGGAGATGGTCGGCTACATCGGCCCGAACGGGGCCGGCAAGTCGACGACGATCAAGATGCTGACCGGCATCCTCAACCCCAGCGCCGGGGAGGCGACCGTCGATGGCCTGGTGCCGTGGCGGCAGCGGAAGGCCCTGGCCCACCGGATCGGGGTGGTCTTCGGCCAGCGGACCCAACTCTGGTGGGACCTGCCCCTGCTGGACTCGCTCGACTTGCTCCGCCACATCTACCGCATCCCCACCGACCGGTACCGGGCCAACCTGGACCGGTTCCGCGACCTGCTCGACCTCGACCCGTTCCTCGACACGCCGGTCCGCCAGCTCTCACTCGGCCAGCGGATGCGGGGCGACCTGGCGGCGGCGCTGCTCCACGACCCGCCGATCCTGTACCTCGACGAGCCGACGATCGGCCTGGACGTGGTCGCCAAGGCCCGCGTCCTCGATTTCCTGGCCACGGTCAACCGGGACCGGGGCGTCACGGTCCTGCTGACGACCCATGATATGGACGACATCGAGAAGCTCTGTCGCCGCCTGATCATTTTGGACCACGGCCGCCTGGTCTACGACGGGGAGATGGCCACGATCCGGGACCGATTCGGCACGCATCGCACGCTGGTGGTCGACCTGGACCTGGACCTGGACCTCACCGGCCCCAGCGACCCGACCGGCGGTGATCCCGTCTCGGGCGGCGCCTTGGCCGATCTCGGCCTGCCGGGAACGGAGACGATCCAGGTCGATGGCCCGCGCCATTGGGTCCGGTTCGACCGGTCGCTGGTCTCGGCCGCCGACGTGATCGCGGCCGTCGTGGCCCGGGCCCGGGTCCAGGACCTCCGGGTCGAGGAGCCGTCGATCGAGGCGATCATCCGCCACATCTACGAGCGCGGGTTCGAGCCGGCCGGGACGGCGACCCGGCCGGAAGTGCCCATTTGACACCCCGTCTGGTCGTGCGCCGAGACCAAATCGTCCCGCACCGGCAATCGCGGACACCGCCCGGGCCATTGCCCGGTCATGGGGTGGTATGGGTAGAATGCACTACCCTCTGATGGGAATACCGTCCGGCCCACACCGTCGAGGCTGGCTCGCCGACCGTTACCACGACCATGAGACGCCGTCCCGCGCCGGCGAGCGGAACGAGCGTGACCCGATACCCTCCCGCGATGATACGAGGCGCTATGGCAGATCGAGGCGACCACCCCCAGCCAATCACCACGACCAAGGCGACGGGTCCCCAGTACCGGTGCACCGACTGCGCCGCCCCCTTCGTCGTCGCCGTTCCCGAGGCAACGTACTATCACGACCGCTCGCTGCCCGGCCCGACCCGCTGCCGGCCCTGCCGGGCCACACGACGGGCCGAACGGAACGCCGGCATCCGGGCCTCGCTGACGGCGGCCCACGAATCGGCCCAGCCGCGCGGCCAGGACCGGGGGCAGGGCC
>JACCVE010000338.1 GCA_013698285.1 Chloroflexia bacterium
ACGTCGAGGCCGAGCGACTGGAGCACCACATCTCCGAGGCCATGGAGGCCCGGATCGACGCCGCGCTCGGCTTCCCGACCCACGACCCCCACGGGGACCCGATCCCCCGCCACGACGGCACCGTGCCGGGGGGCGGCGAGGTCCGCCTCCTCGACCTGCCGCCCGGCACCACGGCGACCGTCGGCCGGGTGCCGGACCGCGATGCCGATTTGCTGCGCCACGTCGCCGACCTCGGCCTGCGGCCCGGCTGCCGGGTCACGATGGTCGAGGTGCGCCCGTTCGAGGGCCCTGTCCGCCTGCGCGTCGATGAACGAGAGGTGGTGATCGGCCGTCCCCTGGCCGGGGTCATCCATGTCCGGCCCGATGATGCCGACCACGAGGAGGTCCTCGCGTCACCACCCTGACCGGCCGATTCCTGGTATCGTCCAACCCTCGTACACCGACCACGACGACGTTCGGTCGCACGTTCAGGAGAAAACAGATGGACCACACGCTGACCGACGCACATTCTCGAAGGCAGCGGGCGCGTTGACTGGCGCCGCGACGCTGGGATGCGTCGCTCCCGCTCGTGCTCAGGACGCGACGCCACAGGCCAGGTTCCCGGTGATTCAGCTGCCAGAGGGCTATCAAATTGAGAAGGTAGTCGACAGACTCACCTACCCGACGTCGATCGTCTGGGACGACCAGGATCGGCTGTACGTGGTAGAGGCGGGCGGCCAGTTTCTGGAAGAGCCACCGCCGTCCCGCATCCTGCGCGTCGAGGACGGCCAGGCGACCGAGACTGTCAACCTCTCCGCTAAGGGCATCGCGGACTCGGTGGTCGGGGCCACCTGGCACAATGGCGCGTTCTACTTCACGCACCGCGATCCCGACGACCGGACGGGAGCTGTCTCTCGGGTGACTCTCGATGGCGAGGTTGAGGAGCTGTTCAGCGGCGTCATCGACGCCCAGTCCGAGCACAGCCTCGACGAGATCCGGATGGGACCGGACGGGCGAATGTACGTCGCCTCCGGCGGCGCGGGCAACTCGGCGGTCATGGGGATCGACAATGCTCCCTTCATTGAGCGGAGCCCCGACCTCCGCGCCACGGTCTGCCGGGACATCGTGTTGACCGGGCGGAACCACATGACGCCCGACTTCCGGACGGAGGACCCGGACGACACGGTGCTCACCGGCGCCTTCGTCCCCTTTGGGACCGAGACGACACCCGGCCAGGTGATCAAGGCCACACATCCGTGTGGAAGCTCCATCCTCGCCTTTGACCTGGACGACCCCGAAGGGACGCTGGAGATGTACGCCTGGGGGTTCCGCCACGTGATCGGCTTCGCCTGGAACGAGGACGGAGACTTGTTCGCGTCGGCGAACAGCTACGACGTGCGCGGCTCGCGGCCGGTCAAGGACGAGGCGGAGGCCACCTACCGGGTAAAGGAGGGCGCCTGGTACGGCTGGCCGGACTTCTCGGCGGCGCTGGAGCCCTTGACGGACGCCAAGTTCGACGTTCCCGATTCGCTGCAGGTACCGGTGTACGTCGGCGACGAGCTGCAGGAGAACGGGCTTGGCTTCCTGATCGACCACGAGGCAAGTGGGCTCGAGCCGCCAGACTCATCGCTTGTCCTCGGTCTGCATGCGTATCAGTCGTCCCCCACCAAGCTCGACATCGCACCGAAATCGTGGGGCGAGTTGGCAGGTCATGTTTTCATTGCCGAGTGGGGTGACCTTGCCCCGGAAACCAACCCACTCCAGGATGAGCTCCCGGGCTACCGGGTGGTGTGCATTGATCCGGCGACCGGACGCGTGGAACCGTTCGTCTTCAACGCCCAACCCGGCCCCGCCTCACGCCAGGACGCACTGGGTGAGGGGATCGAGCGGCCGTTCGACGTGAAGTTTGGTCCCGACGGGGCGATGTACGTCGTCGACTACGGCGTAGCGCGGGTCAATCAGGCGCGCACCGAGCAAGGTCAGGTGCCTTACGAGTTCCCGCCGCAGACGGGCACCGTCTGGCGGATCACGCCCTCGGACGACGGCAACGATTTGAGCGTCGAGGGCACCCCGGCTGCGATGGCCAGCACGGCGAC
>JACCVE010000348.1 GCA_013698285.1 Chloroflexia bacterium
TCCGGCCGCGGCTCGACATCATGCCGGCACCCATCGGTCCGATCAGGGGGAAGCCGCCCGCGTGGATCAACCTGACGATCCCGGTCACCTCGACGGGCGCACCGTGCAAGCCATCATGCTTCCCACCCACCGAAAGTGTGACCTCAGACCCTACCCCCGCGTCGACGCAGGCGGTGACCGCCGCCGCGTCCATGATCTGGGCGACGGCGGCCGAGCGGGCACCCGCCTCGATCAATCCCTTGAGCACCACCGTGCCGTCGCCGGCGGTGCCGCTCGCGCCGGAGTCCGCGATGTCGGCCAGGACATAGACGCTGCCCTCGGTCGCCGCCATGGCCTCGGCGATGGCGTCCGCGACCGGGGTCGGACGAACCGCGAATTCGGCCCGCGCGTCCCAGCAGATGCCCGCCAGTTCGTTGGCATAGGAACGGGCGAGGGCCTCGTCGCCGTCGGTGACGACGATCGTCGAGACCCCGGCGAACGGGACGTCGGCGAAGGGGAAGCCGCCAAGCACTGTCACCGCGAGGACGCCTGGCTCGTCCTCGATCTGCCGGGCACGATCGATGGCCCGCTTCAAGGGCGATTCCCAGGTGGTGACCATAGCCTGATTGGCGACGATCAGGGGGAGCCGGACGTGCGCCATGGCCGGGCGGACATCACCCCGGATCGTGTTGACGAGGAGCCGCATCGCCCGCGCTCCCGTCTCCGGCATGTCGATGTGCGGGTAGGTCCTATAGCCGACGAACGCGTCCGCGTTCTCCACCATCGTGTCGGAGAGATTCGTGTGGAGGTCGAGGGGTGCGACGATCGGCACGTCCGGTCCGACCGCCGCACGGACCGCCGTCAGGAGCAGCCCTTCGGCGTCGTCATGGTCCTCCAGGGCCATGGCCCCGTGCAGGTTGAGCAGCACGCCGTCGACCGGCAGCGCGGCTCTGATGCCAGCGAGGATCTCATCGCGGAACGTATCGAACGCTTGCCGTGTCACCCGGCCACCCGGCATGACCCCGGCGAAGGTGGTCGGGATGAGGTCGACACCCAGGGCCTTTGCCTCGGGCACCACGCCGCCATACACCGTCCCGGTCCCTCCGAGGTCGAGCAGCCGCGGCCCGCGAACGACGGTGCCGAATCCAGGTCGTTGAAAGTCCGCCAGCGTCGACGGCTTCCACTGGAACGTATTGGTCTCCTGGGCGATCCCACCGGTGACGATGCGCATCGATGTCTCCTTGAGAGAGTGAGAGAGTGATCGGGTGACGATTCGCGAGGGGCCGAGTATAGCGATCCGCATCTCCCGCTGCCGCACCCCGCGCGTCGACCGGCGCCGCATCATCTCCCTGACGCGCGCTCGCCGGTAATTCATGCCCACCACCCGGGCGAGACCGCGTGACCATTCGGCTTCGGTATCCATGGTCGGTATCCATGGCGAGGGTCGATTCTGGAATGCGAGGTCGTCGTTGTCGGGTCGTTGCCAGGTGGGGGCCTCGTTGACCCCACGATAGTGACGACCGCCCGGTGAGCTCACATGCACTCCGCCCCACCCCTGGCATCGTGACGCGACCCGGCCCCGGCCATTGCGTCGCCTCGCCTCCCCGGATACCATCTTGATCGCTCACTGATTGCGATGCATCACTCGCCGCGAACGGAGACCTCACCATGGTCGTGCTCCCGGAACTGTTGGCCGCCAACGAGACCTACGCCGCGTCGTTCACCAAGGGTGACCTGCCGATGCCGCCGGGCCGCCAGGTGGCGATCCTGACCTGCATGGACGCCCGGATCGACCCGGCCCGGGCCCTCGGGCTGGAGGAGGGTGACGCCCACGTCATCCGCAACGCCGGCGGTCTGGCCGCGGAGGCCATCCGCTCCCTCGCCATCTCCCAAGAGTTACTCGGCACCCGCGAGATCGTGGTGATCCACCACACCGACTGCGGGATGCTGACCTTCACTGACGACCAGATCCGCCAGCGCCTCTCCGAGAGTCTCGGCCCTGACGCCGCCGCCGCCGCCGCCGGGATCACGTTCCAGCCCTTCTCCGATGTCGCGCGCAGCGTCCACGACGACCTGGAGACCATCCACTCCTCCCCCCTGATCCGCCCCGGCACCCCCGTCACCGGCTTCGTCTACGACGTCCGCACCGGCCGGATGAGCCCGGTCGAGTAGGGGTGTCGCACAGGCGTCGATCCCGACAGTGAACACCCATCCCGTGTCGCCCGCGGGAGCGGATCATCTCTTTGAGCTGGGGACTCTGGGATAGGCCTGGTCAGGGC
>JACCVE010000375.1 GCA_013698285.1 Chloroflexia bacterium
CTGGCCGGCGGGGGACGATGGCAGACCGCGGTCGCCGGTGACGGTCCGGCCGGAGCGGCGAGTCGCCCGCTGGTGATGCCCAATCGTAGGCGGTCGTGGCGCGGGGCGTTTGGCGGTCACTACCGCCGGTCGGGCGCGCCTACCATGGATGGCGGCCGGTCCCGGCCCCGTGGTCCCGGCCATGCAACGGGGACCGGTGACGGGTGGCCATCGAGGCCCCGGGTGAGGGAGACGTGACTGGTGAGTAAGGGGCAGGGGCAACCGTGCGATGGGATCGAGACCCCATACCCGGCTCCCGAACACCGGGGATTCGTCTTCGAGCCAACCATCGAGCGGACCGGGGCGACGGTCGGCGCCCTGTTGATCCACGGTTTCACCGGCACGGCGAAGGAGATGCGGCCCCTCGGGGCGGCGCTCGCCGCCGCCGGGGTGGCGGCTCACGGGGTGCTGTTGCCGGGGTTCGGGCCCGACGCCGGCGACCTGACGCGGACCTCTGCCGAGGATTGGTGGCGGGCGACCAACAGGGCGTGGGACGAGATCGTCGCGACCTATGAGATACCGGTCCTGGTCGGCTTCTCGATGGGCGCCGCCCTGGCCCTGAGCGCGGCGGCGCGGTTGACCCCGGCCCGGGTCGTGTTGCTGGCGCCCCTGGCGCGGGTCGCGTCCGGCCCGGCCGGTCTACTCGTGCCGCTGCTGCCGGTCCTGAAGCGGGTGCTGCCTGACTTCAGGCCGTTCGCCTCGGCAGATTTCGACGATCCCCAGATGAGGGCGCTGTTCACCGACATGCATCCGGACCAGGACCTGGACGACCCCGCCACGCAACACCGGCTGCGGGAGGGGACGACGGTCCCGATGGCCGTGGTGGACCAGCTCCGCCGGGTCGTGGCGGGGGGCGTCGCCGCGGCGCCCCGCGTGTCCGTCCCGGCCCTCGTCCTCCAGGCGCTCTCCGACGAGGTGACGCCGCGCGCGGTGGCGCGGCGATTGTTGCCCCGGTTAGGTGGGCCGGTCACGTATCGAGAAGTGCCCGGCGACCACCTGATCGTCAGCGAGGCCGGTCCGTCGTGGCCGGTCGTGCGGGACGTCGTGGTCAGCTTCGTCGATGGGAGCGCCTGATGCGGCGGCGGGTAGGAGCGGGGTCCCGGTGGGCCGGGCAGGCCGCCCTGGTCCTGGCCATCGCCCAGGCGGTGATGGGGGCCAGGGTGGCGGCGCGATTGGCGGGGACCGCGCGGGGCATTCGCGTTGCCCGGCGGGACGAACCGGCCGCGGAGAGGATCGGGGTGATCGTCCCGGTCTTGAACGAGCGAGACCGGCTGGCACCGTGCCTGGTCGGCCTGCTCGCCCAGCCCGACGAGTTCGCCGAGATCGTGGTGGTCGATGGCGGCTCGACCGACGGGACGCGTGAGTTGGTGGCGCGGTTCGCGGCCCGCGACTCCCGCCTTCGCTGGCTCGATGCCACACCCGTCCCGCCAGGCATCAACGGCAAGGCGCACGGTCTCCAAGCGGGGCTCGGCGCCCTCGGCGCGGGTCACGAGTGGATCCTGACGATCGACGCCGATGTACGGCCCGGGCCGGACCTGGCCCGGTCGCTGCTGAGCCACGCCGCCGCGACGGGCCTGGCGGCGTTCAGCGTGGCGACGGGGCAGCGCCTGTCCGGTCCTGGCGAGGGGATCGTCCACCCGGCGATGCTGGCGACGCTGGTCTACCGGTATGGCATCCCGGGCCACGCGGTGTCGCGGGTCGGACGGGTTCAGGCGAATGGCCAATGCATGCTGGTCCGGGCCGATGCCCTGCGGGATGCCGGCGGCTTCGCGGCGGTGCGCGATTCGGTCTGCGAGGACGTGACGCTGGCCCGCGGTCTGGTCCTGGCGGGGCACCGGGTCGGCTTCTTCGAGAGCGAGGGTCTCGTCTCGGTCGAGATGTATGGGGGCTGGCGCGAGGCCTGGCACGGCTGGACCCGTTCGTTGCCGATGCACGACCGCCACGCGGGCACGGGCACGATCATTGGCCCGGCGGAGGTGGTCCTGGCCCAGGCGGGGCCGATCCCGGTGCTGGCCACGCTGCTGACCCGCTCCGGTGGCCGTGGCGGTTGGGGCAGTCTCCTGGGTCGCCTCAACCTGGCCCTGCTGACGATGCGGCTGGGGACCCTGGCCGGGATGGCCCGGGCCTACGAGGATCGGCCGGTCACGTACTGGCTCTCGCCGCTGGCCGACTTGCCGGTGGCGGTGGCCCTGGTACGCAGTGCGGCCCGCCGTCATCATACGTGGCGGGGCCGCCCGATCACCCGAGGCGGGCAAGGTACGACCCCCGTCCCGTCCGCGCCCGTTCCCGAATCCGGAGTATCTCGATGAGTACGCACGTCAATGCCCCAACCCAGACCTCCAACCAGTCGGTGCTCCCCGCCCGCCAGGCCGCCGCGCGGGAGGACAACCGGGCCCAGACAGCCCGCCGGGTGTCGTGGGGATTGCTGGCGGGGCACGTCATGGCCCTCGTCTTCGGACTGGGCGGCCTGTTGATCGCCCTGCCCAACCCAGAGTTGTGGTCCGACTCCGCCACGGGGCGCGATGTCTTCGACTTTGGGATGACCTACGCCGGCTCGATGCACATCATCTTCGGGGCGGCGGCCGTCTTCGCCCTCGGCATGGTGGCCCTTGGCTGGTGGCGGACGGCCGTCTTCTTCGTCCTCTCGACGGGGATCTCCCTCGGGTCCGAGCTGGTCGGCACGGGTACCGGCTGGCCCTTCGGCAATTATGAGTACACCGATTTCCTCGGGTACAAGGTGCTGGACCGGGTGCCGTTCACGATTCCCCTGTCGTGGTTCTACATGGGGCTGGCCTGCTACCTGGCCGGGGTGTCGCTGGCGCGCCTGATCGGCCGCCGGTGGCGGGTGGGAACGACCGCGCTCTCGATCGGGCTGGGTGTCTGGTTCCTCGTGGTCTGGGACATGGTCCTCGACCCGGCCATGGCCCACGAGGACCTGATGGTCCAGTTCTGGACCTGGAGCGAGACGGGACCCTACTTCGGGATGCCGGCCCAGAACTATGTCGGCTGGGCGGCGACCGGGCTGATCTACATGGTCCTGAGCCGGGCGGTCTGGCGCCGCGACCCGGACCCGACGGCCTACCCGGCGTCGTTCCCGGCGCTGGTCTACGTCGCCAACATCGTCTTCGCTTCGGCCCTCAGCTTCAGCGTCGGGCTGTGGCAGCCGGTGGTGATCGCGGTGATGCTGGCCCTGTTGCCCCTCCTGCTCGGTCTGGTCGAGCGGGACGCCGGGCGGGCCGTTCCCGGCCGGTCGGGCCACCTCGCCGCCCGGCGGTAGGGCGCGGCGTGCCCGGAACCGACGAGGCCCTGCCGGCGACGATGGCCTGGCGATCGTTGCGGGCGATGTGTCGCCGCTCGCTGGCCCGCCAGGCGGAGTTGAGCGTCGAGGGGTCGCACCATGTCCCGGCCAGCGGGCCGGTGGTGATCGCGGCCCGCCACTATCACCATCTCCTCGACGGCTGTGCCATCGGCACGACCATCGACCGTCACCTCCATATCCTGGTGGCGGCCGATTGGGCGAGCGGTGGTCTGGCCCGGGG
>JACCVE010000378.1 GCA_013698285.1 Chloroflexia bacterium
CGTCACTGGGTACCAGACGGTCCTGTCGAATGGAATCGTGGCCCGTCCCAAGTGCCGGCACGCCGGGTGCGCTTTGCGACGCTGATCCTCATCCCCTCCATCTTGGGCGGGGATATCCACGTCAGCACGAAAGGCCCACCGATGTCCGGCGATAGCAACGGCGGTTCCGACACGACTCAGAAGCGCGCGACATACCTCTCCCTGATGGCGGTCTTCGGCACGGTCTTCGCCGTGACCGCGGAAGCGTCAAAGAAGCGATCCGGCGGCCGGGGCATCGACCCCCTCGATATCGGACTGGTCGGCCTGGCGGCCTATCGCACCGGCCGGTTGCTCGCCTTCGACCAGGTGACGGAACCCTTGCGGGCCCCGTTCACGGAGACCGTCGACGGGAATGTCCAACCCAAGGGCGAGGGCGCCCAGTCCGCGTTGGGCGAATTGTTCTCCTGCCCGACCTGCATCGACACTTGGGTCGCCGCCGCGCTGGTCCTCGGCCTCCGCGTCGCCCCGATCCCGACCCGGACCTACATGGCGGTCATGAGCGCCAGCGGCGTGGCCGAGATCCTCGACTACGCCGTGAACGCCTTCGATGGCTCGAACAAAGCATCCCAGGCGGCCGCGGACCTGGACCAGAAGGTCGCCGGGGCGGTCCAGGCCGGGGCGTCCTGACGCCGGACCACTTGCCCGGCGATCAGGCGGGCGCCATCCTCAGCGTCGGGCGGCGCTCCCTCCCGATCCGCAACGACAGCATTCCCCCGAGCACCGCCAACACCCCTCCGGTCAGGAAAGCCACCGTGTAGTCGCCCAGGGCGTCGCGGCTGACGCCGCCGAGCCAGGCGGCAGCGGCGGCGCCCATCTGGTGGGCGAAGAAGATCCAGCCGTAGACGATCCCGACGTGCTTGCGTCCGAACCGGTCCGCCGCCAGGGCCGCGGTCGGCGGCACCGTGGCGATGTAGTCGAGCCCGAACAGGACCGCGAAGATGCCCAGGCCCGGGAACCCGTCCAGGGTCGGCAGGAGGAACAACGAGAGGCCGCGGAAGGTGTAGTAGGTCGCCAGCAGGCGACGCGGGTCGTACCTGTCCGTGAGCCAGCCCGACCCCAGGGTGCCGGCGAAGTTGAAGACACCCATCAGGGCCAGCGCGGTGGCCGCCGTGCCCTCGGTGACGCCGTGATCGACCGAGTGCGGGATGAAGTGGATCCCGATCAGGCCGTTCGAGGTCGCCCCGCAGATGAAGAAGGTGCCCGCCAGCAACCAGAACTCGGGCGAACGGCGGGCCCGCCGCATCACCGGCTCGTCGTCCGGATCGTCGATGGCCGGGGGGAGCGCGTCCATCGTCGCCGGGCGAGGGTCGGGCTGATCTGGGTCGGGCGCCCCGAAGGGCCGCAGCCCGACGTCCTCCGGATCGTCGCGCATGAAGAGGAACGCCGGCACCAGCAGGGCGGCGGCGATCGCCGCCAGGACCAGGCTGCCGCCCCGCCAGCCGATCGCGCCGAAGAGCCAGACCAGCAGCGGGACGAAGATGAGCTGTCCGGCCGAGGTCGCCGCCCCGAAGGCACCGAGGACGAGGCCCCGCCGCCGCACGAACCACCGGTTAGCGACCGTGGCTCCGAGGACCGCCCCGACCAGACCCGTGCCGAGCCCGCTCAACACCCCCCAGGTGGCGCCGAACTGCCAGAGGGACTGGACCACGGCGCCGGTCGCCGTGCTGAGGACGATCAGGGCCAGGCCACCGATCATCAGGGACCGTGGCCCGGCCCGGGCGGTCAGCCAGCCACCGATCGGCCCGCCGAGGCCGAACAGGACGAGCCCGACCGAGATCGCCAGCGAGATCCCCGACCGGCCCCACCCCTGGTCCTCTTCCAGCGGCACGATCAGCACGCCCGGCGCCGACCGCACCCCGGCCGCGACGACCAACGCCACGCAGGTGACGGCCAAGATCACCCACGCGTAGTGGGGACGCGCGGTACCGGGTCGCATCGGCTCGCTCCTCGGGGAGGTGGACCGGGCGAGGGAGACGCGGTCCGCGAAGATTGGGGAGCTAGTGTACGCCGGTCGGTTCGCGCTGGACGATCGCTTGGCTCAATCCGGCGCGGAGATCGGACGGTGGCTGGCTGGCCCGGCCCGGTCGTGACCCGGGCGACCATTCACCCGAGCATTCGCATCTCGAAGGGCCAGGCGGACCTCATCATCCGACACCTCGACAAACGCCTCATACCAGGCACCGACGGCGTAGAACGCGTCGGGTCGGGCGAGGCAGACCATCTGGTCGGCCCGCCCCGCCACCCTCGCACACGCGTCGGGCGCCGCCACCGGGACGGCGGCCACGATCCGGGCCGCCCCCCGTCCCCGTACCGCGTCGATCGCCACGGACATCGTGGCCCCCGTCGCCAACCCGTCGTCGACCAGGATGACCGGCGCGCCCGCCACATCGAGTGGCGGCATCCCCGCGCGGTACTCGTGTTCCCGCCGGGCGAGGATCATTGCCTGTTCGTCCCGGACCTCGTCGATCGTCACCGGGGCAAGCCGTGACCCCGCGACGACATCCGGGTTGAGGACCTGGTATCCGCCGGTGGCGATCGCGCCGAAGGCCAGTTCCGGTTGGGCCGGGACGCCGAGCTTGCGGACCGTCAAGACATCGAGCGGCAAGGCGAGCACCGCCGCCACCTCCGCGGCGACGGGCACCCCACCACGGGCGAGACCGATCACCACACCCTCGATCGGGCGAATCGTCCCGGCCAGCCGCTCGCCGAGCCGCCGGCCGGCATCGGCCCGGTCCCGGAACCGGCCCTGGCTCATGTCCATGACGTTCCCCCTGTCCGAATCGCGTGTCGTACCGGCGGCCCACCTCCCGGGACTGCCAGGAACGTGCCGTCGGCTCCTCACGTCCGCCACCCGAGCCGCCGCGCCGCGCCGGAGAGGTACGTGGGCGCCGGCCTGCCGGTCGGCCAACGCCGTCGTGGTATAACCCCGCCAGCGACGCCACCCACGAAACGGGCCGCGATGTTCGACGCCTACGTCTCGCCCCAAGGAGCCCCACCCACGTGAGCCACCTCGACATGAACGCCTGGGCCGACCTGCTGACGGGATACAGCCTGGACATCCGGCCAGACCAGGTCGTCGCCATCACCGGCGGCGTCGCCGCCGACCCGCTTCTCCGGGCGCTCTACCGCAAGACCGTGGCACTCGGCGCTCACCCCGTGATGATCCCGACGTTGCCCGGTCTCCAGGCAGACCTGCTCGGCAACGGCACCGATGGCCAGATCGGGCGCGTCTCGCCGCTGGAGCGGTTCATCCGTGAGCAGGCCGACATCGTCATCACGGTGCTGGCGGAGACGAACACCCGGGCCCTCTCCGCGATCGACCCCGCCCGCCAGACGGTCTTCGGCAAGGCCCGGGGCGAGCTGTTCCAGACCTTCATGCGGCGGGCGGCCGATGGGGACATGCGGTGGACCCTGACCCTGTTCCCCACCGACGCCTATGCCCAAGATGCCGGGATGGCGACGGACGACTTCGCCGATTTCGTCGCCGGGGCCTGCAAGCTGACCGCGCCGGACCCCGTCGCGGCCTGGGCGGAGGCTGCCGTCGAGCAGGACCGCCTGATCGCCTGGCTCGACGGCAAGCGCGAGATCCACCTGCGCGGCCCGGACACCGACCTGACGGTATCAGTCGCGGGCCGGACCTGGATCAACGCGTGCGGCACCCG
>JACCVE010000381.1 GCA_013698285.1 Chloroflexia bacterium
GTCATCCCGGGCACGATCCCCGGCAGGACGCTCGCCAGGGCCTCATCAGTCATGGCGATGGCACGACTCAAGAGGTCGAGTTCCGCCTCGTCTTTCCGGCGTCGGAGTGCCGACAGCGGTCCGCTGACCGGGATGGTCTCCAGGCCAGGCATGCCGTCTCGCAGCGCCCAGTAGGCACCCACGGAGAGGGCGTCTTCCTCGATCCCGAGGCGAGCGGCCCCGGTCGCCAGGATCGCCGCTGCCAGCGTGGTCGTCCACGGGCGCTGCCACGGCTCGACGGTGACCCCGTTCGCTCTGGCGGCCGCCCACGGTAGATTGGTCGCACCCGTATAGAGCGTGGCGACATCGTGGGCGAAGAGGAGTGCGCCGCTCGGCTGCCCATCGTCCCCGGTAACCCATCCCGAGAGGTAGGAGCGGTTCGGAGCCGAAGTCACGAGCAACGAATCCACGTCATGCTGCGCCATAAGCGCTCGGGCACGGTCGAGTCGGCCGTTCACACGTCTACCTCCATGGTCGCGGCGAGGTTGAGGAGGAACGTCGCCGCCAGCGTGTACCCTATCGCACCCAGCCCCACGATTTGGCCGGTCGTGACCGGCGCGATGACGGACAGGTGCCGGAACGATTCCCGGGCATGGACGTTGGACAGGTGGACCTCGACGGTCGGCCGGGCCACCGCGGCCAGCGCATCGCGCAGCGACAGGCCATAGTGGGTCAGGGCACCTGGGTTGATCACGATGCCAGCCGCGCCGGGGCCATGCCGGTGGACGGCATCGACCAGGTCACCCTCGTGGTTGCTTTGGACATCGATCAGGCGGTGGGGAGGGTCCCCCCCTGACGCGGTGCCCCGCACGGCGGCCACGATCTGGGCCAAGGTGGTCTGGCCATAGACGCCGGGCTCACGCTGGCCCAAGAGATTCAGATTTGGACCGTTGAGCAGCAGGAGGTATGGATGGTCCAATCCGGCCGGATCGTCGTCTTCCGTATGTCGATGCGTGTCCGTCATCCGTCGATCTTACCCGACCGGTGCGCCGCTGTCGGGAAGGGCGGGGACATAGGCGGAGATCGGGTACGGAACCTCGGCCCCGGACGGGACGACCTCACCCGAGAAGATGAAAACGGGCTGGAGGAATTGGTCGCCCCCCGGCAAGCCCGAGGTGGTGTAACCGATGTCGATCCGGTCGTAAGTGACGGTGCCTTCGACCAGTGAGGCCGGTTCGATGCCGCTGTCTTCCAACGGCGCTTCAATATAGGCGCGACCGCTCTCGACATCGCGCCAGGCGGATTCGGCGTCCCGGAGCCGGTACAGGTCATAGACCGACACCGTCGGCCATTGGACTCGCGCCTCCAGTGTGGCACCGCCCGGCCCGAGGGTGACGACGATGCTGGGATAGGCCGCCAGGATGCGCTCTGGCTCGATCGGGCGGAATTGGACGAAGATGCGTCCCGCGTCGGTGCTCTGGGTGATGATCTCGCCCTCTCCCAGGTCCGGTTCGATCAACCCGGTCCGCTGGAGCCAGTCCCGGGCCAGGGCCGTCGCCTCACCGGCGGAAGGGAGCGGTTCGTCACTCTCATCCACCGGGGGAGCGAGATACTGGATCAGGGTCGGGGTGACGAAGAGATCGCCGTCGCCGGACGCGACGAACACGTCGCCGCCCCGGGATTCGACCGCGCCGGTGATATCGAGTGACGCGACGAGTTCCGACACCTCCTCCTCGGTCGGGACCTCCGCTTCGATCCGGTAGACCGGTGAGTCCAACGGCACCGCCGAGAACTCGGCCGTGAGGGACGCCTCGAGGGCGTAGGTGTATCCCTGCTCGTTGGTAGATGGGAAGTCGGCCGGGGGCAACTCGACCGCCACCTCTCCCGTGGGCTGCGATTCGTCCGC
Source organism: Chloroflexia bacterium (assembly GCA_013698285.1). Lineage (GTDB taxonomy): Bacteria > Chloroflexota > Chloroflexia > Thermomicrobiales > UBA6265 > JACCVE01. The sequence goes on from JACCVE010000381.1 coordinate 1,886, forward strand.
CGGGGCGCTGGGCTCCTCGCTCGGCTCGATCGTTCCCGCGCCGGTCGCTGGCCGGGTGGCGATGGCGGCCTGGACCGCGGCGGCAGCGGTGGCACACGCTACGTCGCTGGCACTCGCCTCACCGGAGGCGGTCCGGGTCGCCGCGTCACCCGAGAACGGGTTGCAGGCGGCCGCGGTCGGGACCTCATCCTGGGCGGCGACCGGCCTCGCCGCGACCGGCGAGAGGAGGAGCGAGCAGGTGACCGCGATGAGGAAGACGCGCATCGGCAAGGTGAGGGACAACATCACGGGAGGAAACACTCCTTGCCGCTCGCGACGGCCGCCTCTGGCGTCGCCCGTCGCGAGCCAGGCCTATGGTGAGAGGATCGGCATCCCGGCGGGGTCGGTCTCCATGATCCGCCGCAGTTCGACGATCTGGTCACGGAGGAGGGCGGCCTTCTCGAACTCGAGGTCACGCGATGCCGCCTTCATCTGGGACTCGAGATCCTTGACCATCCTGGTCAGCTCGATCCGGGGAATCTCGGCGATGATGCCGGGCTGTCCCCCTTCGGAGCGATAGGTCACTGCCTCTTCAGCCACCTGGCGGACCCGCTCCGTGATGTCGCGGATCTCCTTGATGATGCCGCGGGGCTCGATGCCGTGGGCCGTATTGTGAGCGATCTGGACATCGCGCCGCCGGTAGGTCTCCCCGATCGCGGCCTTCATCGACCGGGTCATCACGTCGGCGTACATGATCACCTGGCCATCGACGTGGCGGGCCGCCCGGCCGACGGTCTGGATCAGCGATCCCTCCGACCGCAAAAATCCTTCCTTGTCGGCGTCGAGGATCGCGACGAGGGAGACCTCCGGAAGGTCGAGGCCCTCCCGCAGCAGGTTGATGCCGACCACGACATCGTAGACGCCGAGCCGGAGGTCACGCAGGATCTCGATCCGCTCCAGGGTGTCGATCTCGCTGTGCAGGTAGTGCGTCCTGACGCCCGCCTCCTTCATGTAGTCGGCCAGGTCCTCGGCCATCCGCTTGGTCAGCGTCGTGACGAGCACCCGCTCGCCGCGGCCGACGCGAATGTTGATCTCCGCCAGGAGGTCGTCGATCTGCCCCTTGGTCGGCCGGACGCTAATGGCGGGATCGATCAGGCCGGTCGGCCGGATCACCTGCTCGACCACCCGCTCGGCGTGTTCCTGCTCGTAGGGACCGGGCGTGGCCGAGACGTAGATGACCTGGTTCACCATCCCCTCGAACTCGGTGAAGGTCAGCGGCCGGTTGTCGCGGGCCGAGGGCAGGCGGAACCCGTGCTCGACCAGCACATCCTTGCGGGCCCGGTCGCCAGCGTACATGCCCCGGACCTGGGGCAGGGAAATGTGGGACTCATCGACGAACAGCAGGTAGTCGTCGGGGAAGTAGTCCATCAACGTGGAAGGCTGTTCCCCCGGGCGACGCCGGGAGAGGTGCATCGAGTAATTCTCGATGCCCGAGCAGTAGCCCGCCTCCTGCATCATCTCCAGGTCGTACATCGTCCGCTGCCGGAGCCGGGCCGCTTCGAGGACCTTCCCTTGGTCATCGAACGACTTGAGTTGACTATCGAGCTCCGCCTCGATGTCCTTGATGGCGGCGACCAGCTTGTCGGACGTGGTGACGAAGTGCTTGGCCGGGTAAATATCGATGTCGAGCCGTTCGACCAGCACCTCACCGGTCAGCGGATCGACCTCGACGATCCGCTCGATCTCGTCGCCGAAGAACTCAATCCGCAGGGCGATCTCCTCGTAGGCCGGAAAAACCTCCAGGGTGTCTCCCCGGGCCCGAAACGAACCCCGCACCAGCGTCAAGTCATTGCGGTCGTATTGGATGTCGATCAGGTGTCGGATGACCTTGTCCCGCTTGGCCTGGCCGCCGCGGCGCAGCGAGACGACCGTGTTGCCGTACTCCTCCGGCGAGCCGAGACCGTAGATGCAGGAAACGGACGCCACGATCAGGACATCGTGGCGGGTCAAGAGGGACCGGGTCGCGGCGTGGCGGAGCTTGTCGATCTCCTCGTTGATGTCGGCGTCCTTCTCGATGAAGGTGTCGGTGCGGGCCACATAGGCCTCTGGCTGGTAGTAGTCGTAGTAGGAGACGAAGTACTCGATCGCGTTGTGAGGAAAGAACTCCTTGAATTCGGAGTAGAGCTGGGCGGCGAGGGTCTTGTTATGGGCCAAGACAAGGGTCGGCCGGTTGGTCTGGGCGACGATGTTCGCCATCGTGAAGGTCTTGCCAGACCCCGTGACGCCGAGCAAGGTCTGCTGCTTGAGGTCCGACGCCAGCCCGTCGACCAGGCCCTCGATTGCCTTGGGTTGGTCCCCGGTGGGCCGGAGATCGGAGTCGAGATTGAAGTCGGGCATCGGGTCCTCCGGGCAGGTCGATGGCGTCGGGGGAGAAACGTGGGCGGTCCCCTAGTATACCCCGCGCAAGGCCATTCACGTAGAACGTCCGTTCGCCACCGGTCACGAGATGCGGTAGAAATCGGTATCGGGGCCGCCTGGGCCGAGGAGGTCATCGATGTGACGGACCGCGCTTCGCTGGCCGGCCCAGAGCAGACGGGCGGTCGCTTCTTCCCGGTCACACCAGGCACTGTCGAAGTGCTCGTCATCGAGGACGACCGGGACCCGGGGACCGACCTCGCAGACGAGGACCGGGGCCAACACGACGGTGTCGCTCAGGTGGTCGTAGAACTGGTGGATGATGTCGGCCGAAGAGTACGTGCCCTGATGGATGCCGGTCCTCGTCCGGATCGCCCGCTTGGCGGCATCCATCGCCGTCTCCCGTCCAGTGACCTGGGTATGGATCGGCTGCCAGGTCTGGCCCAGGGGGAGATCGGGTTTGCGCAGCAGCAGCAAGAACTGGAGCCCGCCGGGCTGGCGGCGGACGAGATACGCGTCGACGCTATTGGCGACCACGGTCGGCACCGGTTCATCCTCTCCGTTCGGCATGTCGCACGCCGGTCCTGGCCGGTCTGGCCCGCTTGGGCCGGACCGTGCACGTCGTCCGATCCTCAGAAACGCCGGTCGCGCCCGAAGCGCTCGCGCAGGGCTCGGAACACGTCGGGCCGATCTGGTTCGAAGGTCATATCTCGACCGCGCCAGCGCTTGATCGTCGGTTGGGTCGCCCGCCGGAATCGCGGCAGGAAGAGGACGAACAGCGACGCGACACTGATCCAGCCAAGGAGTGTGGAGAGGAACGGCGACACATCTCGCAGCAGGAGGCCGAGACCAGCCGCGATGACCGCCCCGATGAGGGGGAGGACGGCGGTCAACCGTGGTCCGATCGCGAAGCGGCGCGAGAGCGCGGCCCGTCTCTGTGCCGCCGCCCGACGCCGGACATGGTCGGAGAAGCTGATCGGCCGGTCACTCTTCTGCAAGATTTCCAAGACCTCGTCTTCGAGGCGGGAGCGCGGCGGATCGGGGGAACCGGCCGGCGGTCGAGATCGGGCCATATGAACGTCCTTCCGGGGTCCGGTCAGCGACCGGCACGCGAGCTCGAAGAGTGGTTGATGACCTGTGCGGTGGCGATGGCGGTGACGGCTTCGATCGCCCGATCGATCTCGGCCACGGTGGTGAAGGGGCCTGGGCTGAAGCGGATCGTTCCCTCGGGGAACACGCCAAGGGTACGGCACGCTTCGGGAGCGCAGTGCAACCCGGCGCGACAGGCGATGTCGAACGATTGGTCGAGGACCATGGCCACCTCCTGTGGGGACCACCCCCGGATCACGAACGAGACCACCGCGGCCTGACGGCGGAGATCCTCGGCGGCGAAGACCGTGACGCCGGGGATGTCGTCGAGCCCATCGAGAAGGCGAGTCACCAGATCCGTCTCATGGGCGGCGATGGCCTCGATACCCCGTTCCGCCAAGTACGCTAGCCCGGCCCCGAGGGCGGCGATGCCGACCGTGTTGACGGTGCCGGCCTCGTACCGATAGGGCAGGTCGGTGGGAGGGGTGTCGTCCTCCGAGCGATAGCCGGTCCCGCCCGTCAGCAGCGGGTCGAGCTGGTCGGTGTCGACGCCTGGACCGATGACCAAGGCGCCGGTCCCCGGAGGACCGAGGAGTCCCTTGTGCCCGGGCATCGCCACCAGGTCGGCCCCGAGCACCCCGGCGTTTACCGGGATCGCCCCCGCCGTTTGGGAGGCGTCGAGGAGAACGAGAGCGCCAACCTCGTGGGCGAGACGGGCGATCTCGGCGACATCCTCGATTGCCCCGTTCACGTTCGAGGCATGCGTCACGGTCACCAGGCGGGCGCCGCGCATCGCGGAAGTGAGGTGCCCCGCGTCGAGTGAACGATCCCGACTGGGCCGGACCCGGACGACCTCGACGCCACGGCTCGCCACGACCTGGAGCGGCCGCCGGACGGCGTTGTGCTCCATCCCCGTCGAGACCACGCGATCCCCGGGCCGGAGCAGGC
>JACCVE010000400.1 GCA_013698285.1 Chloroflexia bacterium
CCAGCGGCGGCTGCTGGCCCTGCCGCTGCGCGACCGGGTCGCCCAACTCTTCGTCTTTGAAGCCGTGGGGATGGAGATGACCCCGGCCTATCGGGAACGGTTGCTGGCCATCAAGCCAGGGGGCGTCCTCTTCGTCGCGCCGAACATCGGCACCCCGGACCAACTCGCAGACTTCGTCGCCGCGATCAAGGCGACGAACCCGGACATGCCGCCACTGGTGTCGGTGGATCAAGAGGGTGGGCCGGTGACCCGGGTGCCGGGCGACCCGGTGCCGGGTGCGGCGGTCCTCGGCCAGGAGACGGACCGGGACGTGGAGGCCGGGTCCCGGGTCCGTTCGGAACTGCTCGACGACTATGGGTTCGACGTCAACTTCGCCCCGGTCGCCGACGTGGCCTTCGAGCAAACGAGCTCGATGGCGGACCGGAGCTTCGGGTCCGACCCGGAGACGGTGGCCCGCAAGGTCGCGGCGGTGGTGGCCGGGGGCATGGGAACTAACGTGATCGGGGCGGCGAAGCACTTTCCCGGTCACGGCCGGGCGATCCTCGATTCGCACTACGCCCTGCCGCGGCTCGACGTGTCGTACGCGGAATGGCTGCGGACCGATGCCCTGCCGTTCAAGGCCGCGATCGCGGCCGGGGTGCCGGCGATCATGCTCGGCCACCTCCAGTTCGCCAACTGGGATGGCTGGGGGGACGATGCCGCCTCGTTCTCGCCGGTCGCCGTCCGGGCCCTGCGCGAGGACCTCGGCTTCGACGGCGTGATCGTGACCGACGACCTGGGGATGGATGCCCTCTCCGCCTGGGACCCCTTCGACGTGGTCGACCGGGCGATCGCGAGCGGCGTCGATGTCCTGCTCTACGCCCGGCCCCCCGCGCCGGACGCCGACTTGATCGACCACGTCGTGGCCCGGGTCACGGCCGGCGACATCTCCGAGGGCCGGATCACCGCCAGCCTGCTGCGCCTGGCCCGGATGCGCGCGCGGCGATAGGCCGCACCGGGCGCCTCCCGGTACAATCCGTTTGGCCATCGCCGTGTGTCCACGATGGAGCGGGGGAGAATCGGGCAGCGTGGGAGACGACGTGACGAACGGCGACCCGGGGCACGGGGGGCACGCGGGCGATGACCGGGCCGGCGTGCCCCTGCCGCTGGCCGGGATCCGGGTGGTGGACCTGACCCGGGTGATGACGGGACCCTACTGCACGATGATGCTCGGCGACCTCGGGGCCGACGTGGTCAAGGTCGAGCAGCCCGGCCGGGGTGACGACACCCGGGGCTGGGGACCGCCCTTCGTCGGCGGTGACCCGGATTCGGGCTACGCCGGCGAGTCGGCGTATTTCCTCTCGGTCAACCGGAACAAGCGCTCGATCGCCCTGGATCTGAAGTCCGAGACCGGGGCGGCCGACCTCTGGCGGCTGATCGAGCGGGCCGACGTGGTCGTCGAAAACTTCTCGCCCGGCACGATCGACCGGCTCGGGTTCGGCTACGGGGCGGTGCGGGCCCGGCGGCCGGCGGTGGTCTACGCCTCGATCTCCGGCTTCGGCCAGACCGGCCCCTCCCGGATGCGGACCGCCTACGACCTGATCCTGCAGGGGATGGGCGGGATGATGAGCATCACCGGCTCGCCGGGCGGACCGCCGACCAAGCTCGGCGTCCCGATCGCCGATCTGGCCGCCGGGATGTTCGCCGCCTTCGCGATCGCCGGGGCCCTCTACGGGCGGGAGCGGACGGGGCAGGGACTCTACGTCGATGCCTCGCTGCTGGCGGGCCAGCTCGGCCTCCTCACCTACCAGGCCGGCATCTACTTCACCACCGGCGAGGAACCTCGCCCGCTCGGCAACGCCCACCCGATCGTCGCCCCGTACGACACCTACGCGGTCTCCGACGGGCACGTCAACATCGCGGTGGGCAACGACGCCATCTGGCAGCGGTTCTGCGTCGCGCTGGGACGGCCGGAGTGGGGGACGCGGCCGGAGTTCCTGACCAATGCCGGCCGGATCACGCGGTTGGCGGATCTGAACGCCCTGATCGGCCCGGTCCTGGCGGCCCTGCCCGCGGCCGAGGTGGTGCGGCGGATGGACGCCCAGGCGGTGCCCTGTGGCCCGATCTCCTCGATGGCCGACATCGTCGCCGACCCCCAGACGGCCGACCAGGATTTGATCCGCCAGGTGGCCCACCCGACCCTCGGCGACGTGACCCTGGCGGCGCCCCCCTACCGCCTGGGCGGCAACGCGGTGCCGATCCGCCGCCCGCCGCCCCTCCTCGGGCAGCACACGGAGGAGATCCTGCGCGAGTTGGAGGACCCTGCCGAGACGCCATAGGCCATAGGAGATCGCCGGTCCGCACCACGCCGACGGAACCGGGGACCGGGTGATGACCCGGCCGGCACGGTCGCGAACGGCGGGATGCGACGTGGCGCACTGGGGCACGCGGTCCGGTGGCCGCCGGTGGATGCCGGTGGCCGCCGGTGGCCGCGTTGCCGTCGTGTGCGGCAGCCTCCCCGGACGGCGGGAGGACACGAGGTTCTCCCCTACGAGTATGTGGTGTCATCGTCGTTTCGTGTTGCGGGTAATGAGGGTATCGATCCTGGACATCTGTAGGGGAGGATGATATGTCCTTTTGCCTTCTCGGAACGCGATCTGCCGCGCACACGCGACGCGTCCGGTGGATGCTGGTCGCCGCGTCGTCGCCGTTGGACCGTGGCCCGGCCTGCCCGGTCAGATCAGTGGGCGGCGGGCGTTGATGTTGAGGCGCCAGTAGTCCAGGGTGAAGGGCGGGTCGTCGGTGGCGGCCTTGGCGGTCAGGTAGCCGAGGAGGTCGTCGCGGCCGGCTTCGCTGGAGATGCGGGCCAGGTGTTCGCCGAGGACGACCGTGGCGATGAACTCGCGGTACCGGGCGGCGTCGGGGAACCCGGCCGGGGCGGCGATCAGGCCAGTCTCGATGCCGGTGAAGCCGGCCGCCGCCAGGCGCTCGGCCGTCTCCTCCGGGGTGGCGAAGGTCCACGGTCCCGGCCACCCGGCCAACCCCCCGACCGAGGGCTCGGCCTCGACCAAGGTGGCGATGCGCGTCCGCAGCCGGGCGATGTTCGGCCCACCGCCGCACTGGGCGACCAGGCGACCGCCGGGCCGCAGGACATCGTGCAGGGCGCGGAACAGGCGCCCGTGGTCCCCGATCCAATGGAACGTCGCGGTGCTGAAGATGTGGTCCGCCTGGAGGCCGTCCAGTCGTTCTTGGTCGAGGTCGGCCCGGACGAACGAGACCCGGTCGCCGTAGCGGGGGGCCAGGTGGCGTTCGGCCTCGGCCAGCATCGCCGCCGAGCGGTCGACGGCGATGACGTGGCCGCGCGGCAGGCGGTCGAGGAGCTCGGCGGTCAGGCGGCCGGAGCCGCAGCCCGCGTCGAGCACTGTCTCCGTTCCGTCCAGCGGCAACCGGGCGAGGACCGGCTGGCCCCAATCGACGTGCGGGATCGCCACCCGGTGGTAGGTGGCCGCGTCCCACTCGGCGGGACGCGGCATCTCGTCGGCCTGCCCGCGTGAGGGCCCGCCCCGCCCGGCGGCGGGAGGCGTCTCTGACGACGCGTCCGGCGCGTGGTCCCGCGTGGCGTCGTGCGTGGTCATCCCGGGTGGTCCTTGGCTGGTCCGGAGGTGGGGAGGAGGTGGAGGGCGGCGAGGGGCGGCGAGTCCGGCGGGATCACCGGGATGCGGGAGGGGGCATGGGTCGGGGCCCAGGCGGGCGGCCCGGCCAGGGCATCGCCGAGGACCCGGCCCAGCCGGACCGGGCGCGCCGCCCCGGGACCTTCCCCGGCACGGGTCATCATCGGCACCAGGGTGGCGGGGTGTTCGGGGTCGGCGCCGAAGGCCAAGACGGCCGAGCCGTCCGGAGCCCAGGCCAGCGCCCCGGAGAGGGGGTGAGCGACGGTGATCGTCGATTCGCCCCGCGTCCCCAGGCGGCGGATGCGGAGCGTCGCGTCGCCCTCGACATAGGCCACACGATCCCCCATCGGCGACCAGGCGGGCGTCGCGACCGGGGCCGTCCCGATCGCCACGGCCTCCCACTCGCCGGTCGCCAGGTCGATCAGGGTCAGCCGGGTCGCCCGCGTCGGGCCGGTGGGGCCACTGACGCTATGGACGAGGAGCCGCAGGTCGGTCGGGTTCCAGGCCACGGTGACGGCGTCGGGCAAGCGGTCGCTGCCGATGTCCCGGGTCGCCCCCGATGCCGCGTCGAACAGGACGACGCGGCTGACGGTCGCCTGACCCGGTGCGGTGACCCGGCCGATCGCCGCGACCAGGTGGCCGGAGGGCGACCAGGTCGGACTCGACCAGGGACCCGCGGCGGCGGGGGCCAGGGTGGTGACGATCCCGGTCGTGACCTGGACGATTCGCAGGCTGCCGTCCAGCCCGCGGACAGCGATCCGGCCACCGTCCGGACTCCAGACCGGCGGTTGGGTGGGTGAGAAGCCGGTGGCGATGGCGACCAGCCCGCCTTCGCCGGGGACAACGAGGGTGAGCTGGGCCGGGCGTGGGCCCGCGGTCCCGATCCGGTCGGGGCTCGGGGAGAGGAACGCGATCCGTGTCCGGGCCGGGTTCCAGGCGGGGAAGGTGGCCGGGAGGGCATCGGTCACCAGCCGCTCGTCGTCGCCGTCCGGGCCAACGAGGTACAGACCGTCCGGCCGGGCGACGGCGAGGGGGGCATGGGACTGGCGCAGGGTGCGGAGACGGGTCGCCAGGGCGGCGTCGGCCGGGTCGAAGGCGGCGAGTGTGGCGAGGGCCTGTTCAGCGGCGAGCCAGTCCCGGCGGCGTTCGGCATCGCGGGCCGCCAAGAGCAGGGCGTCGTCCCGCTGGCGGCGGGCGGCGGCGAGGGTCGGGCCGGTGTCGCGGTATCCCGGCAGGTCGCGGGCAACGGGTTCCAGCAGGGCCACCGCGGTGTCGTAGCGGCGGGCATCGAAGGCGGCCAGGGCGTCGAGGTAGGCCAGGCGGAGGGGACCGATCGTGGCGTCCAATTCGTCGTGCCGGGACCGGGCGTCGCGGTAGTCGCCGGCGGCGGCGAAGCCGAGGAGGGCGGCGTCGTAGTCATGGTCGGCCATGGCGAACTCGGCGGCGGCATAGCTGGCGGAGGCCGACGCCCGCGACGCCTGGGCCCGGACCACCATCTCCCCGGCGAGCAGGGCCACGGTCAGCGCCGGGACGAGCCAGAGCAGGGCCCGGAGTCCCCGGGCGGGCCGGTGCCGATCGCGCGGGCGGTCCCGACCAGTCCACTCG
>JACCVE010000409.1 GCA_013698285.1 Chloroflexia bacterium
CCGCACCGTCTGGCCGGGGTAGAGCGTCGGCGAGGCGAGCAGGGTGTAGCCGGCCAGGTTCTTCGCCTCGATCGGGATGAACGTCGGGGTCACCACCCGCGCCGGCTCGGACCCGTTGGTCGCCGACATCATGATCTCGAGGCTTCGTTGACCGCGGGTGCTATGCCCGGTGACGTTCTTGACTGTCACCCCTTCGCCATCCGTCTCGAAGCCCTGGACTGAGCCGGGCAGCTCGAAATGGAATCGGGCACGTCCCTTGGGAGCGACCGGGGCCTCGCCCGCGAGCGCCCGGCCGATGTTGACGACGTGGTAGGTCTCGGCCACGGCATCGGTGATCGCCCGTCCGCCGTCGGCTGTCGGCAGGTACAGACGGTCGGCGACCGGACCGCGCCAGTCGTAGGGCGAGTCGTCGATGGTCGCCAGGCCGTTCTTGATCCCGAGCAGGCAGCCAAGGTTACCGGAGTTGCAGTCCGTGTCCCAGCCACACGTATTGACGATGGTCAGCGACTTCTTGAAGTCGTCCTCGCCATAGAGCAACGCGTGGATGATCAGGGCATGGTTTGGCACCATGTGGCAATTGCCGCGGTACTTGTCGTAGCCATAGTTGGCGGCGATCAGGTCACGGGCCACCCGCCAGTCTGGCTCTTTCGCATGCCACTCCCGGACGTCGTTGATGAGGCGGGCGATCGTGGAATCCGGCGGGATGAACGATAGCCCGGTGTCGAGGAGTTTGTTGGTGTCGGATTCGACGAAGGCTTGGGACTCCATCGCCGCGATGACTTGGGCACCGTAGATCGCCTCGCCGTCGTGGCTGACCGACCCGGCCCGGCGGGCGAGATCGACTGCCAGCTCGGGATCGCCGGGCGCGATCATCGCCCAACCGTCGATGAAGATCTGCGAGCCGATCTGCTCGGCGATGGTCTTGCTGTTCAGCTCGATCGAGCCACTGCGGGGTGCGGGCACCCCGGCCTGGAGCCGGAGGAACGCCGTGTGTTCGGTCGAGTTCCCCATCCCGCCCCACCAGAGGATCGTCCGGGTCTCGACGATGTAGTTCAGCCAGCTCTGGCCGATCTGCTCCGGCGTGATGTCCAGCCGGTTCCCGTGGTCCGGCAGCGAGCGGAGGAAGGTGAACGTGCCCGAGATGTCGTCGTCGGTGACGACGAGCACCCCGCCCTTCACCTCGGGCATGTACCGATCGATCTCGCCGATCTCTCGGGTGATCCGCTCGTAGGTCCAACTCTCGACCGGCCGGCCGAGATAGACGCCGATCAACTTGCCGAGCACTCCGGCATAGACGCGCTCGACGTAATCCGTGGGCAGGGCCAAGGGGTATCCTCCTCGAAGACGAACGTGGTCGGTCGGGTCGAGAGCGTTGGTCAAGCAGAGGCAGTCAACTGGTCGAACATGGCGGCTCGATCGGCGGCGGCGGCGAACCGTCGCAGGTGGAGCCGGTGGACCAATGCCGCGAGGCCGGCGACGAGCGGGTCGAGATCGACCCGGTTGGCCGCGTTGAGGCGGGAGATCCAATCGGGGCGGATCACCTCGTCGCCATGCATGGCGCCGGTCATGGCGCCGACCATCCCACCGATGGAGTCGTTGTCGCGACCGTAGTTCGCGGCGGCGAGGACGCTCGCCTCGAAGTCACCGCCGGTGACGAGGAGCAGGGCCAAGGCGATCGGCAGTTCCTCGATGGATCGGACGCGGCTGGGACCCCAATCGTCGGTGCCGTTGCCCCGGTCTCGGATGTTCTCCGCCGCCCCGTCGAAGGGCCGCATCGCATCACGCAGCGGGCCGATCGCCTCCTGCCAGTCGCTGTACTGGCGCGCACGCTCGGTCACCGCCAGGATCGCCGCCCGGGTGCCGTCGTGGGCGAGTTCGACGCCTACCCCGACGATCGACTCCGCCGTCGCGCCTGGCTTGAACGCCTCGGCCACGCAGGCCGCGACGACACCGGCGGCTTCGAGGCCGTAGCTCCACTGGTGGGCGCCGAAGATCTCGATCGCCTCCCGGTAGGCCGCGCGGGGGTCACCGGCATGGACGATCCCGACCGGGGCGGCGTA
>JACCVE010000427.1 GCA_013698285.1 Chloroflexia bacterium
TCTGTGCGCTATCCGCGCTCGGGTTCTGGGGGTTCACGAGTCCGGACGGGGTGGTCGCCAAGGTCATCGTGGGCACCGGCACCCCGCTGCTCCCGGCGGTGGGGTGGGGGTTGGTCGTCGCGCCGCGAGCCCCATTGGACGTTCCCGGCACGGTGCGGTTCGCGGTCGAACTCGCGGTCTTCCTCGCCGCGATCCTCGCCCTCGCGGCCACCGGACACGTCACCCTCGCCGTGGTCCTCGGCCTGGCCCATGTCGTGAATCGCTCCCTGCTCTGGGTCGCACGACCCGGTAGATAACGCGGCCCGTCCGCGTCGCGGGCGCCTCCCAAACTGGCCCGCCTCGTCCGGTCAGCTCCCGTTTACCCACCCCGAACTCCGTGTGCGGGGACACCCGGTCAGGGGACGACGATACTGCCGGTGCGGCTCCCCCCGGCGGCTCGGAACGTTCCCAACGTCGCGCTCTCCCGGGATGGCCATTCTTGTGGGTGTCCGCGCTCGATTCCCGATCCTGGCCGATCTCGCCATGGGTGCAGGTGGACCCACCCGTGAGACGTGGCGCGTCGATGGAACGACGCGGTCGAGTGCGGTCTGACGCGCTCGGGTGGCGCACGAGACGGAGCCCGGCGCGGCCCGGATCAGACGCGACCGCCGCCCAGCACGAGGGCGACGGCCGCCGTGCGGTTGTCGACCCCCAGCTTGGCGAGGATATTGGAGACGTGGTTGGCCACGGTGCGGGTGCTGATGAAGAGCGCGTCGGCGATCTCCTGGTTCGATCGCCCTTGGCTGACCAATCTCAGCACATCGCGTTCACGGTGGGTCAACGCTGGCAATTCCGCCAACCGTAGCCTTCCTGGGCTGGACGAGACGGCATCGGGACGTGATGGGCTCCCCAGGATGGCCCCCCGCTGACCATCAGCGTCGAGCATGGCAAAGACGCCGTCGGCGTGAGCGATCGCGGCATCGAGCGACCATCCCCCACCGCCGGCGAAGGCCGCGTCGAACCCCGGATCACCGAGCCGCGACCGCAACCCGACGACGAGGCGATCTCGTTCGACCCGCAGCGACGCCTGCGGCGGAACGCCGAGCGTCTCCCGCGATCGGGCCACCGCGCCGAGCAGACCCGCCCCGGTCGCCGCGTACCGGGGAGGGGTGATGTGAGAGGACCATTCCAACGCCATCGTTATGGCCAGGTGATCTCCGACGCCCCGTGCCAGGTGAAGGCTCTCGGCCCAAGCCGTGGCGGCCGCGACATGATCGCCCCGGTCCAGCGCCAGGGCGCCCAGCCCGAGCAACCCGGACGTGACGCACGACGGGTTACGTCGCTCTCGGGCGACCGCCACCCCTTCCGCGAAGCGACGGGCGGCCACCGGCTCGGCCCCCCGGGCGCGTTCGAGCCAGCCCAGACGGATCAGCACGACGACCGTTCCCTCCGGATCGCCGATGTCCCGGAACAGCGCCAGGCTGGCGTCGAGGTGCGCCGCGGCCCCCGCCATGTCGCCGCGTTCGAGCGCCACGTGCCCGAGCCGTTCGAAGGCGTCGGCCACGCCCCACCGGTCCCCGGCCCCGTGAAACAGGCCGAGAGCCTCTGCCCCCAACGCCGCTGCCCGATCGAGGTCGCCGCCCGTCACCGCGGCGGCACTGAGGTTCAACGACAGCCTGGCGACATCCAGGCCGTTCGCCGTCGTCCGGGCGATGCTGAGTCCCTCTTCCGCGAGTGCCGCGGCCCGGGCCATGTCGCCGCGACGATAGGCGACGCTGGACAGGTGGCGCAGGGCCCAGGCACCCGCCCGCGGGTCCCCCATTGTCCGGAAGTGGGCCAAGCTCTCCCCGAGAAACGTCTCGGCCAGGTCGCAATCGCCGTTGACCATCGCGTCGAGTCCGAGGGTGGTCAGCGCGACGGCCGCCCCGCGCGACTCCCCCATCACCCGGAATGCCGCGAGCGCCGCCTGACTCAGGGCCACGGCCTCGTCGTGGTCGCCTTGGGCCTGGGCGAGGGCGCCCGCCACGCTCATCGCATTGGCCCGGATGATGCTGTCCGTGGTCTCGCCCGGCATGGCCAGGAGGGTCACCAGGTGCTGCCGTCCCTCGGACAACTCGCCGTGCTCGAGCCAGAATGGCCAGAGGGTGCCGGCGAGGCGCAGTCCCGTCGTCACCTGGCCCCGGTCCCGGAGCCAGTGCAGCGCCGATCGCAGGTTGTCCCGTTCTGGGCCGAGGGGGCCGGCGGCGATCGGTGCGGCGCGCCCGAGGCGTCGCGCTTCCGCCGCCTCGACGATGTCCAGGCACCAGGCCGCGTGGCGCGCCCACGCGGCCTCCGCCTCGCCGCTCGCGTCGAGCCGCTCGAGCCCGAACTCGCGGATCGTCTCTAGCATCCCGAAGCGCGGCTCCTCGGCCGGCGGGGCCACCGGGCGCAGGAGGCTCTTGTCGATCAGCGAGGCGACGCCGTCGAGGACCGCCTGCGCATCGCTGAACCGCGGTAGATCCGCCCTCGACCCCGGATCACCGCCCGGCGGTGGTGCCCCGGTTGCGGCCGATCCTGCCCCGCACACGGC
>JACCVE010000453.1 GCA_013698285.1 Chloroflexia bacterium
GCCTTCTCCTGGTCCAGGTTCGCCTTCAGGGCCTCTGCCGCGTCGCGCTCGCCGAGGTCTTTGGCCATCTGGACCAGCAGGGTATAGGTGGCGATCTCGTAGTGCTCCGTCTTGGCGGCACCTCCCACGTTGCCCATCTCCAGGATGTCCGGGGTGGGCTCCTCCTCGTGCAGGGCCTCGTGCTCCTTCTTCAGCCCCTCGGTAGCGTGGCAGGTGGTCTCCTCCGGCTCCTCGCCAAGCGCCTTGAAGACCTCTTTGAGGCGAGAGATTTGCTCCCTGGTCTCCCGCTCGTGGTCCTGGAAGGCCCGCTTCAGTTCCGGGTGGCGGGATTCCTTCGCCAGTTCCGGCAGCATGCCGAGGATGATGTGCTCGGCGCTCATCGCGTCCGACAGCTCGTGGACGAACAACTCGCGCGGTGTGGTCAAGGCCATGTCGATGCGTCTCCCCGGCACCCGATGCCGTCGTGATCCTTCTGACCCGCTCCCCGGCGGGTCCCTGGATTGGGAAAACGCAGACCCCGTGCCGCCGTGAACGTACACCGGTCCGATGGCGTCCCAGAGCGTCGGGAAAGACGTGACTTCGAGAGGGCCCCGACGGCTGTCGGGTGGCTGGCTCAGCCCACCAGTCGCACCGCTCGCCCCTTCAACATGTCGAGCTCGGCCGCGACGAAGTCGGCCTCCTCGGGGATCGCGGAGAGGACCGCGAGATTGTCGATCGCCGCCAGGAAGCGCAGCGCTGGCAGGGCGGCCCGGCCATCTGCCGAGAGGCCGAAGCCCGCGTGGTAGGACGCGACGACCGGCTCCGCCAGATCGTCGTCGAGATAGTGGAGGGCCATCGCCAGGTCGAGCGCCCAGCATCCCCACCCGAACCGGCCGAAGTCGATCGCCCCCGCCCGCCTGGGATCTCCTCCGTAGACGATGTTGCCGTCGTGGAGGTCGGCATGGATCGGGCCGACCTGGCCCGTCCCCAGCCCGAGCCGGGACAGCGCCGCGGTTGCTAATCTCAGGGCGTCGTCGAGGAGTCGGCGTGCCGGCGCGTCGAGCAGTGTTCCCGTCTGGTGGACCAGGGCCCGGGCCGCCGCCTCGAAATGGGCCGCGTCATAGGTGGGCCGAAGGAAGCCGGGCGGTGGCGACCAGCTTCGGGCGTGGCCGTGCAGCGCCGCGATCATGGTCCCGATCAACCCCGCCTCGCGCACGTCCGGCAACCGGCCGAGCGTCTCCCCGTCCACCCATTCCCAGGCCGTCCAGAGTGCCGCCGGCTCGCCGTTCGCCCCGTCACTGGCGACCGGCCCGAGTTCCCCGTTCACCCGCCGGACCGGGACCGGCGTCGGCAACTCGACATCGCTCGCCAGGGCACCCAACCAGGCCAGTTCGGACGTGACCGCGGCGAGCGTCTGCACTGACGAGTCATGGCGTCGCACGACGAATGTGTCCCCCGCGTCGCGGACCTTCCAGACAGCCCGGGAGAGCCCACCGGGCAGGGTGGCGATCTCCACGGGATCGATGCCGAACGCGTCGAGGATACCGGGCGGCAGGATCGTCATGGCGTGGTCCGTTCCCTCGCGTGGGCGTTGGGAGGTGACCCCATCGGCCGTTTGCGCCGATCGGGTGTCGGTGCCACCGCGCGCGGCCCACGATCACCCGTGGCAGATGGCACATTGTGCCTCACCACGCCTCGCCACGACATGCTTGACACATGTTTGCACGCAGGGTTGGCAGCCGCCGGAACCCCGTGATCACACCTCGTCATCACGTGGTTGACACCGGCGAGCAGGAATGATGGCGGAAGCGTCTGTAAGGTCCATGAATCTCCTCCCGGACTATCGCGTGGGCGAGTCGCCGTCTCCTCCATTTAACTTTCGGTGAGGCCAAGCATCGCGTTGCCTCATGGTGACCCGAACCAGGTCGTCAGCGCGTCGCGCAATCCGGTATCTGTGCCGTCCCCCACCCAGGCGACGTAGCCATCGGGTCTGATCAGCACGGCAGTGGGGGCTACGACGTGGCCCAGGACCGGAAGCTCCCACGGACCGGCACACGTGGCGTCGATCGCCAACACTCGCTGTGCCCATGGAGTGATGTCGAAGTCGCCGGGCTCAC
>JACCVE010000464.1 GCA_013698285.1 Chloroflexia bacterium
CTGGCCGAGACGGACGTGGTCGTCGCGACCGCGGCGACCGACGCGGCCCTGATCGGCGCGGCCGCCATCGGTGACCGGCGGGCCCGTGGCCTGCCGCCGCTCCTCATCCTGGACCTGGGCGTGCCCCGCAACGTCGATCCCGCCGTTCGCGACCTGTGGGGCGTCGACGTGGTCGATGTCGATGACCTGGACGACGTGGCCCGGGCCCTGCGGGTCGAGTACAGCGTCGAGATCACCGAGGTCGAGCGGTTGATCGGCGAGGCGGTGGCGGCGTTCACCTCCTGGCACGCGTCCCGCGCCTCGGTCCCCTCGGTGGCCGCCCTGCGGGCCCGTGCCGACGCCATCCGCCAGCAGGAACTCGATCGGGCCCTGGCCAAGTTGGGGCACCTCTCGGACCGCGACCAGAATGTGGTCCGGACGCTGGCCAACGCCCTGGTCAACAAAGTGCTCCACGATCCCGTGGCCCACCTCGGCACGGCACCGCCCGAACTCCGCGCCCACGACGCCGAGGCCGTCCGCCGCCTATTCCGCCTCGACGCCCCGGCGTCGGTCCCGGCCCCAGACCTGGTCGTCGCCCTGGCCCCTGACCCCTGACCCCTTTCGTCTGCCGACCGCCGTCTCTCGTCCGAGGTGACCCGATGACCGCTCCCATCTCGACCCGCGCCGCCCTGACCGACGCGAACGGCGCCGCCCATCATGTATCTCATGTCCCTCACTCCCGGACCGCCTCCCAGGAGGCCTTCGAGGCCGCCCAGCGGGTCCTGGTCGGGGGGGTCAACAGTCCGGCCCGGGCCTTCCGGGGCGTGGGCGGCACGCCCGTCTTCATCGACCGGGCCAGCGGCTCCCGGACCTATGACATCGACGGCAACGACTACATCGACTACGTCCTCTCCTGGGGTCCGATGATCCTCGGCCACGCCGACCCCGAGGTGATCGAGGCCGTCCAGGCCGCCGTCGCCCGGGGTACGAGCTACGGCGCCCCGACCCTAGCCGAGACGGAGCTGGCCGAACTGGTGGTCGAGATGGTGCCCGGGGCCGAGGTCCTCCGCCTCGTCTCCTCCGGCACTGAAGCGACGATGAGCGCCCTGCGCCTGGCCCGGGCCGCGACCGGGCGGGACAAGATCCTCAAGTTCGCCGGCTGCTACCACGGCCACGCCGACATGCTGCTGGCCCAGGCCGGCAGCGGCGTCGCCACCTTCGGCCTGCCCGACAGCCCGGGCGTCCCGGCCGGCACCATCGCCGACACCCTGGTGGCGCCCTACAACGACCTGGCCGCCGTCGAGGCCGCCTTCGCCGCACATGGCCCGGACATGGCGGCGGTGATCGTCGAACCGGTCGCCGCCAACATGGGGCTGGTCCTGCCCGTCGACGGCTTCCTCGAAGGCCTCCGCCGCCTCTGCGACGAGCACGGGACGATGCTGATCTTCGACGAGGTGCTGACCGGCTTCCGCGTCGCCCCCGGCGGGGCCGCCGCCCACTACGGGATCACGCCGGACATCGTCACCCTCGGCAAGGTGATCGGCGGCGGCCTACCCCTGGCCGCCTACGCCGCCCGGCGCGAGGTGATGGAGACCGTCTCCCCCCTCGGCCCGATGTACCAGGGGGGAACCCTCTCCGGCAACCCGATCGCCACGGCGGCAGGGATCGCCACGCTCCGCAAGCTGCGCCGCCCGGGCCTCTTCGATGGCATCGTCGAGCGCACCGTGACCCTGGTCGAGGGGATTGCCGCCGCGGCGGCCCGCCACGACATCCCGGTCCAGACGGCGCACCTCGGCACCCTGGGCGGCATCTTCTTCGCCGGCGGGCCGGTCCACGACTTCGCCACCGCCAAGGCGAGCGACACCGACCGGTACGCCCGCGTCTTCCACGGCCTGCTCCTCCGGGGCGTGGCGATCGCACCGTCTCAGTTCGAGGCGATGTTCCTCTCGGCCGCCCACTCCGACGCGGACATCGCCGACACCCTGGCCGCCTTCGACGCCGTGTTCGCCGACCTGTCCACGGCCCCGGACCACCACGGCTACGACCGGCCGTAGGGCGGGTGCCGATGGCCAAGTCCACCGCCCGACGCGGCGCCCGCGAACCGCTCCCCACGGGCGTGGCCCTCCGGGCAGTCCGCTACAGCGCCCCGGAACCGCCGGACGAGACCTACCCGTTCTCGCTGCCGATCCTGGCCAACCTGGACGAACTCCCCTTCCCGACGCCGATCACCTTCCTGGTCGGCGAGAACGGCTCCGGCAAGTCGTCGTTGCTGGAGGCGATCGCCGTCGGGGCCGACCTCCAGACCCTCGGCGGCCAGGACACCCGCCGCGACCCGACCCTCGCCGACGCCCGCCGCCTGGCCGCCGCGCTGCGC
>JACCVE010000127.1 GCA_013698285.1 Chloroflexia bacterium
ACCGGGGGCAGGGTGGCGACCTGGGACAGACTGGACACGCGGGGACCTCCTCGGCATGGGCGGGTGGCGTCAGTACCCTCTCACCCTGCCCGGGTCGGTCCCCGTTGTCACGCCCGCGAGTTCACCCCGTCCCCCGCTCGCCCTTAGCTTGCTGTCTATGGGGCGCCGCTCGCCGCGCCCCTACCAAATGGATAGCCACCACGAACGTTCCCGACCCTGATTGGCGGTTCGGGGGTCCGATCAGGCCGGGACCACCGCTAGCTCCGGGAAACGGACCTTCGGGATGACTCGCTCGCCGTAGGCAGCGATGAATTCAGACTGGTTGCGGCCGACGTTGTGGACATAGATCTCGCCGAAGCCGAGGTCAACGTAGTGCTGGATCTGGGCGACGTGCTCGTCGAGGTCCGGCGACATCAGGACCCGGTTCTTGAAGTTCTCCGGCCGGACCAGCTTGGCCATCGCCTCGAAGTCCTCCGGGTTGCGGATGTCGGCTTTGGGGAAGGGCATCCCGCCGTTCGGCCATTCCCTTACCGCCTGCTCGATTGCGGCCTCCTCGGTATCGGCCAGCGACACCTTGATCTGGAGCATCTTCGGCATCGTGGCCGGGTCCTTACCCGCTTCCTTCGCCCCCCGCTCGAACCGCTCCATCAGCATCTTCAGCTTCTCGTCCGGGGCCCCGACCGTGATGATCCCGTCGGTGTGCTTGCCGGTCCGGCCGGCCATGATCGGGCCCGACGTGGCGACGTAGATCGGCGGGGCCTTCTCCGGCAGGGTGTAGAGCTTGGCACTCTCGACCGTGAAGTGCTCCCCCCTGTGCTTGATCACCTTGCCGGTGAAGAGGCGCTGGATGATCTCGATCGATTCCATCAGCCGTTCCAGGCGGATGGGCGCCTCCGGCCAATACTCGCCGATGATGTGCTCGTTGAGCGCCTCACCGGCCCCGAGGCCGAGGTAGAACCGGCCCGGGAACATAGCCTCCAGCGTCGCGGCGGCCTGGGCCAGGACGGCCGGGTGGTACCTGTACCCCGGCGGGGTGACCCCAGTCCCGAACCGCATCTCCGTGGTGGCGCCCAGGGCGCCCATCCACGACCAGACGTAGGCCGAGTGGCCCTGGCTCGGCACCCAGGGGTGGAAGTGGTCCGACGCCATCACGGCGTCGAAGCCGGCCCGCTCGGCCTCCTGCGAGAACCGCAGCAGGTCGGTCGGGTGAAACTGCTCGAAGGACGCCGCGTAGCCGATACCCATCGTGGTCCGCTCCTCATCGTGATCGTGAAGGCCCGGGTCGTCTGCCGGTCCGGCGACGAACCCCGGTGTCGTCCGCGTGCGTGGTCGGGCTGCACTCGCCGTGCCAGCGTGCCGGGCCGCTCGCGGCGGCCCCCGCGCATCAGCGGTACAGGTCCTTGGCCGGGTCCATGACCAGGTCCCGGCCCGTGCCGGCCGGGGTGTTCACGGGTGGCAGGTAGCCCCGGATCAGGGCGACCGGCCGCCCCTCCAGCTTGTGCATCACCAGTTCGGCCGCGGCGGCCAGCTCGTCCCCGATCGCCAGGATGGACGCCCGCAATTCGTACCCCGCCGGGTCGTGTTTCCCCCGGTAGTCGGCCAGGGGGGCCAGGCCGGCGACGCCGATGGCGACGTTGACGATGCCGTTGCGCCAGGCCCGGCCGAACGAGTCGGAGACGATGACGCCCGGGGCGACGCCGAACCGCTCCCCGAGCCGGTCCCGGATCGCCGCCGCCGAGCGGTCCGGGTCCTCGGGCAGCAAGCAGACGACGCCCGGCGCGACGTTGCTGGCGTCGACCCCGGCATTGGCGCAGACGAACCCGTGGGCGGTCTCGGCGATGATGATGCCCCGCTCCATCCGCGAGATGCGGCGCGATTGCCGCAGCACGACCTCGACCTGGCGGGGGTCCTTGTCCCAGGCCTCCGCATAGCGCCGGGCGAAGGGAGACGCCTCGACGGTGTCGAGATCCACCAGTTGGCCCTCGGCCTTGCTGATGACCTTATGGGTGACGACCAGGACGTCACCGGCCTCGGGAGCCAGGCCGGCGGCGACGAGCCGGTCCCCGACCATCGCGGCGATGTCGGCGCCGGGGCGGACCTCCGGGAACCCACCAATGCCCAGGATGCGCAACTCGGTGGCGGCGTTCGGATCGGTCATGACCGCCCCCAGAGACCATCCGCCCCGGTCGCCAAGACGGGCTCGGCAGACGGCAGGATCGGATCGGCGGCCGGCAGGTCGCCGCCGGTGGACAGGAAGTGCCGCCAGTCGGCGACGGTGTCCAGGTCGAACGCGATGCCGGGGATGGTCACCGTCGTCAGCGGCAGCCCGAGTCCGGCGGCGGCGGCCTCGTGGGCCAGGCGGCTGCCGGCGCCGAACCGGAACGGGAAGCGGGTCGCCCGCGCATCTGTCAGGTCCAACCGGAGGGCATTGGTCCCGGTCCCGTGGTGGTCGGTCCCCAAGACCACCGGCGCATCCCCCACCGCGATGGCCCGGACGTCGTCCGCCACGAGGAAGGGCAGGTCGCCGGAGAGGACCAGCATCGCCGCCGCGCCCCGGTCGGCGGCCCATTCGCGGGCTTGGGCGAGGGCGGGGTTGTGGCCCGGGGTGATCGGGTCCTGGTGGAGGGGCACCACTCGGGGGCCGCCGGTCGCCGCCCGGGCCAGGGTGGCCGGGTCCGGGCTGACGACCACGACCCGGTCGATCTCGCGGACGGCCAGCGCGGCGGCCAGGACCCGATCCAGCATCTGCCGGGTCAAGGTCCGGCGCACCTCGTCCGAGACGGCCCCCGCCAGGCGGGTCTTGCCGCCCACCAATCCCCGGATCGGGATGACCACGACCGACTCGCCGCGCGACCCCACGCCATGGCGACTCATGTCCGGCCGCTCCCGACCGGCACCAGCGACCGGCCGAACTGGATGACTCGCGTCGCCAGCGCACGGCGGCTCTCGAAGCCGCCCATCACGGTGCCGGTGACCAGCGTCGCGATCCCCAATTCCGCCTCGATCGCGGCCGCCTTGTCCGCGTCCTGGTCATCGAGGACCATCCCGTCGATCAGGCCGGCGTAGAGCCGGGCCACGCCGAGGGGCGAGACCTCCGAGCCGAGGGTCGCCAGCATCCTGTCCGCCGGACCCTTCAGGGCCCGGCCACCGACGATCGGGCTGACCGCCACCACGGGTGCGGGCGACGCCGCGAGGGCATCCCGCGCGCCCGGCAACGCCAGGATCGGGCCGATGCTGACGATGGGGTTGGACGGGCAGAAGACGACCAGGCCGGCCCCGGCCAGGGCCGCCTCGACCCCGGCCGTGGGCCGGGCCCGCTCGATCCCCTCGAAGGTGACGCCCAGCACGTCGTCGGCCTGGCGACGGCGGACGAAATAGTCCTGAAATGGCAACGCCCCGGCCGGAGTCTCGACCACGGTCGCGACCCGGTCGTCGGTCATCGGCAGAACCGTGGCGACGATGCCGAGCGCCGTCGCCAGTTCGGCGGTGACGGTGGTCAGAGAGGCTCCCTCGCGGAGGCGTTCGGTGCGGTGAATGTGGGTCGCGAAGTCGCGGTCGCCGAGCCGGAACCAGGGGTCGCGGCCCAACCCCGCCAGGGCATCGAGGGTGGCGAAGGTGTCCCCTGCGATCCCCCAGCCCGTCTCGGGGTTGGCGATGCCGCCCAAGGTGTAGAGGACGGTGTCGATGTCCGGGCAGATGCGGAGGCCGAACAGGTCGAAGTCGTCGGCGGTGTTGACCACGACCGTCAGGTCGCCCGCGCCGGGCGCGGCCATCAACCCCTGCGCCAGCTTCGCCCCGCCGACGCCCCCGGCCAAGGCGACGATCACCTGGCAACCTCCCTCGTGACCGGACCGGCCTTCGCCCGGGGTGCGGCGTGGCTGGTCGCGGCGCGTCGCCCGGTCATGGTCAGTCGTGGGCATCCCGTCACGCGAGCGACGCCCTAGTCCCCGAACCCATTGGCATCGACGGTATCGGGACGCAGGGTGATCGAGAGCCGCGTCTGGGTGCCGAACTGGGTCCGCATCATCTCGTCGGCCTTCTCTTCACCGTGGTAACGCGCTGCCAGGGCGCGGATGTCGGCCTGGGCGATGGCCTGGTCCTCGCTCAATTCGGCCGTGCCGCTGACGGTGACATACCGATAGCCATCCTCGACGCAGATCGAGATCCTCCCATCGCGGTGTAAGTTACGGTCCTTCCTGCGGCCGTGGGCGGTGTTCATCATGATCGAGCCGTCATCCTGGACCAGGTACCACATCACGGTCTGCTGCGGGGTACCGTCCTCGTTGATCGTCGCCAGGGTGGCGAACCTGTCCTCGTCGAGGAACTTCTTGACGGCCTTATCGAACTTCACGGGAGCCTCCTGGGGCTGATGGGACGCGACCGGCACCGGGCGGTCCCCATGGACCGGCAACACCGGGGCGGCGCACCATGCCGGATAATCCTACCGTGCCCCGTGCGGTTCGCCCATCGAGGCCCGTCTGGCGTCGCCTATCCACCCTATCATAACGTAAGCCACTTCCCATCGGGTAGCATGGCCGGGTCCGGCGCCCATTCGCCCATGATGCGATCCGAGCCTCCAGGAGGGACCTCGTGAGCGACCGGCCAATCGCCCCCCCGGACATCGTCCTGACGGGGCGCTTCGAGCCCAACGAGGAGCGGCGGTACACCCATGTCCCGTTCGTGGTACCAAATGGCCTGGGGCAGATCCACCTTCGCCTGGGGTACGGCGACCGGATCACCTCCGACCCGCGGGCCCGCGAGGGCAACACCCTCGACATCGGCCTCTTCGACGAGCGCGGCACGGCCGCGTCCGGGCCCGGCTTCCGGGGCTGGAGCGGCAGCGACCGCCTCGCCTTCACCGTCGGCACGGACTGGGCCACGCCGCCCTACCGGTCCGGGCCGATCGGGGCCGGGACCTGGCACGTCCTGCTCGGCCCCTACAAGGTCTGGGCCAAGGGGCTCGACTACCGGGTCGAGATCTGGTTCGATCCCGGCCTGGCCGGGCAGCCGCCGGTGCCCGACCTGTCCGGGATCGGCCCCTCGCCCCTGCCGCCCCCGGCCGAGCCGGGCTGGCTGCGGGCCGACCTCCATTGCCATTCGCTCTATTCCGATGGCGACTCCTGGCCCTGGGACCTGCTCGCCGCCGCCTCGGCCGCCGGGCTCGATGTCCTGGCCATCACCGACCACAACGGCGCCCACGGCGGCCTCCCGGCCTGGGCGGCGGGTCTCCGGTCCCCGCTCCTGGTGCCGGGCGTCGAGGTGACCACCTACGG
>JACCVE010000490.1 GCA_013698285.1 Chloroflexia bacterium
GAACGGGTCAAGCAGCAACTCGCCGAGAACGAGGTCGTCCCGGAGGAGTGGGGCGGCGACGTGCCGATGGTCGAGGTGTCGGCCCGCGAGAAGCTGGGGCTCGACGATCTCCTCGAGGTGCTGCTGCTGGTCGCGGACGTCAACGAACTGAAGGCCAACCCACATCGCCCCGCCACCGGGGTGGTGATCGAGGCCAAGGTTGACAGGATGCGCGGCCCCGTCGCCACCCTGCTGGTCCAGAGCGGGACGCTCAACCTGCGCGACGTCGTCGTGGCCGGCTCCACGTCGGGCCGTGTCAAGGCGATGTTCGACGACCGGGGCAAGCGGATTCGCCGGGCGGAGCCGAGCTTCCCGGTCGAGGTCCTCGGCCTGCTCGAATTGCCGCAGGCCGGCGACACCTTCCAGGTCTACGAGGACGAGAAGGTCGCCAGGGCCCTGGTCGAGGAGCGACAGGCCCGGCGGCGGGCGGACTCGCTGGTCGGCGACCGGCCGGTCAAACTTACTGAACTCTACAGTCAGGTCCAAGAGGGAGAGACCGCCGAGTTGCGGGTGATTCTGAAGGCGGACGTGCAGGGGTCCCTCGGCGCGATCCAGACCGCCCTGTTGAAGCTCAACGAGGGGGGAGAGCAGACGGTCCAGGTGACGATCCAGTTCGCCGGGGCCGGCGCGATCACCGAATCCGACGTCAGCCTGGCCTCGGCCACGCGCTCGATCATCATCGGCTTCAATGTCCGGCCGGACGTGGCGGCGAAGCGGGCGGCCGACACCAGCAAGGTCGACATCCGCTTCTACAACATCATCTACAACCTCCTCGACGAGGTAAAGGCGGCCATGGTCGGCCTCCTGGCGCCGGTCTTCCAAGACGTGACCGACGGATACGCCGAGGTCCGCGACACCTTCAAGTTGCCCTCGGGTGACCTGGTGGCCGGGCTCTATGTCCTCGACGGCCGGATCTCGCGCAACTCTCGCGTCCGTGTGCTGCGCGACGGGACCGTGGTCCACGAGGGGACGGTCAAGTCCCTGAAGCGGTTCAAGGACGATGTCCGGGACGTGGCCGCCGGCTACGAGTGTGGGTTGGGCCTCGACTCCTACAATGACCTCGTGGTGAAGGACCAGCTCGAGTTCTTCCACAGCGAAGAAGTCGCCCGGACATAGGGCGTCAGGGCGGGTGGCCGTCTCCCGCGGACGGGGACCGCCACTCGCGGCGCGGAGGATAGGGCAGATGAGCAGACGCACCCGCCAGGTCGGGGAGTTCTTGCGCGAAGAGCTGACAGACATCGTGAGGCGGGAAATGCGCGACCCGCGATTGGGCTTCTGGAGCCTGACGCGGGTCGATGTCACGCCGGACCTGCGGTCGGCACGGGTGTACGTCAGTGTCCTCGGGACCGACCAGGAGCGGGCCGAGACTCTGGCCGCGATGCGCTCGGCGGCGGCGTTCATCCGCCATCACCTCAAGCCGCGCCTCCGGATGCGCCATATCCCCGATCTCGAGTTCCGGGACGATCGTTCGATGGAACACGCTGAGGAAATCGCGCGGACCCTGCGGACCCTCAACGTGACGGCCGCGCCGGCCCCGGCACCGGACCAGGGATGAGCGGGATGGGTGGGGGCAGCTGGGCGTTGGACCGGGAGGCCGCGATGCGGTCGCTCGAGGTGTTGCGGGGCGCCCGCCACGTGCTGATGCCGACGCACCAGAATGTGGATGCCGACGGGCTCGCGACGCCGATCGCGCTCAGTATGGCGCTGGAGGGATTCGGCGTCTCATCGACCGTGGTCGTCTCCGACGGGCAACTGCCGAAGAATCTCCGGTTCCTGCCGGGGATCGACCGTGTCCTGTGCTACGGGGAGGCCACCCTGCCCGACCACGATATCCTCTGTCTCGCCGACTGCGCCGACCGCCGCCGGCTCGGGCAGTTCTTTGCCGATGATCCCGGTCGCCTCGCGGGCGGCGTCCCGATCATCAACATTGATCACCACGTCACCAACGACCGGTACGGTGTCGTCAATATCGTCGAGCCAGCGGCCGCCGCCACCGCCGAGGTGGTCGCGGCACTGCTGGCAGAGTGGGGCGTGCCGATGTCCCAGGGGCTGGCCCAGTGCCTGCTGGCGGGGATCTACGGCGACACGCTCGGGCTGAGGACCTCATCGGCGACGTCGCGCACTATCCGGACGGCGGCCGACTTGGTCGATGCCGGGGCAAACCCCGAACCGGTGGTCGACGCGTTGTTCCGGGTCAAACCCAAATCCACGGTCTGCCTCTGGGAGCGGGCCCTGCGCGAGGTCCGCTGGACGGGCCGGGTGATCTGGACCGAGCTGACCCGGGCGACGCTGGAGGAGTGCCGCGCCGTCCCGAGCGAGGCGGAGGGATTCGTGAACTTCATCGCCGGCACGGAAGGGTCGCTCGTGGCGGCGATGTTGTACGAGACCGACTTCGGCTGGCGGGTCAGTCTCCGTAGCCTGCCGGAGGACGTCGACGTCGCCGCGATCGCCGCCGAGTTCGGTGGCGGGGGCCATCCCCGGGCAGCGGGCTGCGAGATTCGCGGCGGCGAGGACCAGCGCGACGCCTTCCTCAATCGAGTTTCGGAATCGGCGGCGTCGAGTCACCGCTCCGAGGACTAGGCGGGGACCCAGCGATGTCACGTCCGCCCTCCACCGGCCGGTTGCACGGGTTCGTCGTCATCGACAAACCCGCGTCGTGGACGAGTCACGATGTGGTCGGTTGGGCGAGGCGGGTGTTCGGAGAACGGAGGATCGGCCACGCGGGCACGCTCGACCCGGCCGCCACCGGCGTCCTGCCGCTTGCCGTCGGCCAGGCGACAAGGTTCGTCGAGTACCTGTCGGGAGCCGACAAGGCCTACCGGGCCACGTTCCGGTTCGGCGTCACGACCGATTCTCTCGACGGCGATGGGCGGGTGACGGCGACGGCCGCCACCTCGGGAGTTGACGCGGAGACCATCAGTACGGAACTGCGGCGTTGGCTTGGCCCGATCGAGCAGGTACCACCCATGTATTCGGCGATCAAGATCGGCGGCGAACGGCTCTACGAGGCGGCCCGGCGTGGTGAGGAGATCGACCGGGCGAGCCGATCCATCCGGATCGACGGTCTGGACCTCGTCGGCTGGGACCCGCCCGACGCGGACGTGGTGGTCCGCTGCTCGAAGGGCACCTACGTCCGCTCCCTGGCCGCCGACATCGGCGCCGCGCTGGGGCCGGGCGCGCACCTCGCCAACCTGGTCCGGCTCAGGACCGGCCCGTTTTGGCTCGACGAGGCCTGGACGATTCCCGAATTGACCGAGCGGTGGGACGACGCGGGAGAGGCCTGTTGGCCCGCGATCGCCCACCACCCGGACGCGGTCCTCGAGACCTGGCCCGCTCTTCTCCTAGGCGACGAGGGGAGGACCCGTTGGTTCCACGGCCTCGCTGTCCACGCCGGCGAGGACGCGCCCGCGGCGATCCCGGGCCAAGGTTGTCGGGCTTACGATGTGTCTGGTGAGTTCATGGGGACGGGAACTCTCGGGGCCAATGGAAATGAGTGGAAACCGGCGAAGGTCTTCCAGCCAGTACCGGTGGAGGTCCACGACGGACATGGTTGACGACAGGACGACCGTGACATTTCGCTCCCTGGCGGAGCTCCAGCCTTTTCCCCGCGTCATCACGATCGGCACCTTCGACGGTGTTCACCGTGGTCACCAGTGGCTGTTGCGATCGGCCGCCGACAGGGCCCGTGACCTGGACATCGAGAGCCTGGCGATCACCTTCGAGCCGTTGCCGGCGATGGTCCTCCGTCCCGACCGGTTTCCTGGGCGATTGTGCGGCGCGGACGAGAAGGTCCGGCGCATCGCGGCCTGCGACGTGAACGCGATCGCGGTGTTGGGATTCAGCCGCGATTTCTCGGAGATGACCGCGGAAGCGTTCTTGACCGAGGTCGCGGCCCACGCTCATCCGGTCGAGATGCTGGTCGGGGAGGCGTTCGCCCTCGGCCGCGACCGGGCCGGGACGACGGTCGTCCTGGCCGAGATCGCCGACCGTCTCGGCTTCGGCTTCACGCCGATGCCCAGGTTGCTCGATGGCGATACGGTCATCAGCAGCAGTGCCATTCGCCAGGCGGTGATGAGCGGGGACGTGGCCAAAACACGCCGCCTTCTCGGACGCCCCTTCCGGCTCTCGGGGCCGGTGATCCACGGCGCCCACCTGGGCCGGACGATCGGGTTCCCGACGGCGAACGTCGAACCGGCCTCGTCCATCGTCGCTCCGGCGGACGGGATCTACGCGTCCCGGTCATGGCTGCCGGGAGAATCGACGCCGCGCCTGTCGATGACCTACGTCGGCCAGCGTCCGACGGTGAACCGGGGAGCCAGGTTGATCGAGACCCACTTGCTGGACTTCGACGGTGACCTCTATGGCCGAGAACTCCGCGTCGATCTCATGGCCCGGATCCGGGATGATGCCCACTTTGATAGCCTCGACGAACTCGTCTCCCAACTCCACCGGGACGAACGGTCGACCCGGTCCCTGCTCGGAGGCATGACACCCCCGGCGGCAGAGCGAACGCCGGCTGGGGACATCTCGCCGCGGGGCCTGGAACTGGAGAGGTGACATCCGATGACTCGGAAGGTGGGATGGGTGAACATGGCTGGCACATCGGGGAGTTGATCCGGCGGGTGTGTGGGCCGACGAGACCGGTGTGCGCTCGGTCGAAACGAGGTGGAGGACCAGGAATTCTGATAATGGACGGTCGTTGGAGGTCTGTCCGGCACCGTGATATACTTTGTCGTTGTCGCGGCATCGAACACGCTGGGATCATGCCCCGCGTGTCTTTGTGTTAGGCGAACGTCACGTCTCAATGCCACGAGGAGGCTTGCTATCTCTCGACCAGTCCAAACGCGGATCAACGAGCGGATCCGTATTCGTGAAGTCCGGGTCATCGACGAAGAAGGTGCTCAGGTGGGAGTCATCCCGACCCGGGATGCCCTCGAGATGGCGCGAGAGCGGGGTCTCGATCTCGTCGAGGTGGCGCCGAACGCGATTCCGCCCGTCTGCCGGTTGATGGATTACGGGAAGTTCCGCTACGAGCAGAGTCGTAAGGAGCGGGATTCGCGCCGCAACCAGCACGTCGTCGAGTTGAAAGAGATCCGGATCCAACCGAAGATTGGCGATCACGACCTCGAGACGAAGAGTCGTCAGGCGGCCAAGTTTCTCGACGGGGGCGATAAGGTGAAATTCACCGTCCGCTTCCGGGGCCGGGAGATGGCTCACCCGGAGATCGGCCGGGGGCTGCTGGACCAACTGGTCGAGATGCTGCGGACGACCAGTACCGTCGAACAGACGCCCCGACTGGAAGGGCGGACGATGACGCTCTACCTCGCGCCGGTGAAGCCGAAGTTGGCCCCGAGCGAGCGGCCGTCGTCCGCGCGGACCTCCGGGGATGATGCGACGGACGATTCCGACGACGCGACTCCCCCGGAGTTGTCCACCGTCGGAGCCGATGGGGAGGAATCCGTCGCGACCTTGGCTACCGAACCAGTCGGCGAAACGGTACCGGCCGCGGTCGAGCCGGTAACGGCCGGGTCGGCCGTGACCGAGCCGGAGGCGACCGAGCCAGTTGTGGCTGAGGCAGGGCAGCCCGAGGCGGTGAGTCCCCAGGCGGCGACAGTGAACGAGTGATCGTGATGATGAGGTAGCGTCCGGCCATTGTGGTCAGGATGGCCACGGCGAGAGGAGGACATGATGGCGGCAAAGAAGCGAGCGGCGGGTCCGAAGCTCAAGACGCATAAGGGCGCGGCCCGCCGGTTCAAGTTCACCGGCACCGGCAAGATCATGCGGGCGAAGGGGATGAAGAGCCACTTCCGCCGGCGGAAGGCGCCCCGCGTGAAGCGGCAGTTCGATCGGATGCTGGTGGTGGACAAGACGAACGAGCAGAGCATCAAGCAGATGATGCCCTACGGTAGTTAGGGTGATGAGGCTGGTCCGGCGATAGCGACGGATCGTGGGCGGCGACTCGGAGTACGATGAGATGGCACGGATCAAGCGCGGAGTGGCCGCCCACCGGCGACACAAGAAGGTGCTCGCCCAGGTGAAGGGCCACCGGGCGACAAATAATCGCCTCTACAAGCGGGCCCATGAATCGCTCATGCATGCGTTGACGTATGCGTACCGCGACCGCCGTAATCGGAAGCGGATGATGCGCAGGTTGTGGATCACTCGGATCAACGCCGCCGCTCGTTTAAATGGGATGCCCTACAGCCGGTTCATCCAGGGGCTGACCCTCGCCGGCGTCGAGGTCGACCGGAAGATGATGGCCGACCTAGCCGTCCGCGACGAGGCGGCGTTCTCTGCCCTGACCGACGTGGCCCGCCGATCGCTCCCGGTCGCCTGAACCTGGACCTGGACGATCTCGTCGCCCTCGGTGACATCATCTCCAGTCCTCAGAACAGCGTCATCCGCGACATCCGCTCGCTCCGCCGCCGGCAAGCCCGGCAGGCTGAGCGGGCGTTTGTCGTCGAGGGGGAGCGCGCCGTCGCCGACGCCCTGGGCCGGGGGGTCGTACCACGCTTGGTCCTGATCCGAGAAGGGTGGCAGCCACAGCTCCCTGCGCTCCCTGAGCTGCTCGCCGGGGTCAACACCCTCCGGGTGGCTACCGCCACCGTCTTCGACGGCGTGGCCGACACCGAGCACCCCGCCGGAATCCTCGTCGTCCTGTCGATGCCGGCACACCCGATTGCCGGGGACGTGGACCTCCTCGTCCTGGTCGATCAGGTGCGTGACCCCGGAAATTTGGGAACGCTGATCCGGTCGTCCGCCGCGTTCGGCGCGACGTGCCTCCTCCTCACACCGGCCACTGTCGACCCGTATCACCCGAAGACCGTCCGGGCGGCCATGGGTGCCCACTTCGCGATCTCGATCGGTGCCCTCGACGCGGCGTGGCGCGAACGGTTATCCGCCGGCGATGTCCAGGTCGTGGTCTCCCGGGGTAACGGTGGGAATGCGCCCGACGAGATCGACTGGTGCCGCCCCAGTGTCCTGGTGATCGGGAACGAGGCGACCGGCGTCTCGGATGAGGTCGAAGGGCTGGCGACGACGACGGTCACGATCCCCATGCACGGACAGGTCGAGTCGTTGAACGCCGGCATCGCCGGAGCGGTGATCCTGTCGGAAGTTGCCCGGCAACGGCGCCAGATAGGCCGGACGGGGCCGTCGCCGCCCGACGCGCCAGGGATCTCGCGAACGATCCCGCCGACCTTTTGATAGACTGGGGTGCCGTTCGTCGGCTGCCGGGCTCGATTCGCCGGGTGATTGGAATGATGGGGCCGCACTGAGGAGGTCAGACAAGGGATGACAGAGACCGACAGCGACAAGGTGCGAAAGCAAGAGCTCGTCCGCTCGGTGGCACAGGAGACCGGCCAGAGCGAGGCACAGGCAATGACCACCGTCAACGCGGTGTTCGACGCCATCGAGCGAGCGCTCGTCGAAGGCAAGGAAGTGTCAATCAGTGGTTTCGGGTCATTTCGGGTCGTGCACCGGGCCGAACGCGAGGGGCGCAACCCCCGGACCGGCGACCCGATGACGATCGGTCCCCGGAAGAGCCCCGCCTTCCGGGCCGGCACCCAGTTGAAGCGATCCGTCGGCGGGGAGTAGGACTGAACTGGTCGAGGTGGTCTCAGGTGGTCCACGTGAGCCGCCGGAGGAGATGACCGCCGGACGTCACGGTCGCGGCGATCACGATGCGGGTGTGACCCCGGTCCGATCTGCCCGCGTGGTCGCGCCGGCGCGATGAAGGGTGTCGGCGATCGCCGCCGAGAGGTCTTGGGAAGCGGCCGCCGCCGCGACGCGGATGGCATTGGCGATCGCCGTCTCGTTCGAGCCACCATGGGCGATGATGACGGTCCCGTCGACTCCGAGGAGTTGAGCACCACCGTATTCGCCGGAATCGAGGCGATTTCGCACCGCCCGGAACGCGGGCCGCAGCGTCAAGGCGGCCAACTTCCGGGGCCAGGTCTTGGTCAATTCGTCGCGGATTAACTGCGTGGTCAGGGATGCGATCCCTTCCGCGACCTTCAGGGCGACGTTGCCGGTAAAACCGTCCGTGACCACCACGTCCACGGTCCCAAGGGGCACGTCCTTGCCCTCGACGTTGCCGTGGAAGCGGAGCCCGGTCGCGGCGGCCAGGAGGGGGAAGACCTCCTGGACGAGCTGGTTGCCCTTCCCCGCCTCCTCACCATTGCTGAGCAGGCCAATCGACGGCGAGGGCCGCTTCAGGACACGCTCAGCATAGACGTGGCCCATCCAGGCGAATTGGACCAGGTGCTGAGGGCGCGGGTCGGTGACGGCGCCGAGGTCGAGTACAAGGGTGGCCGACTTGAGGGTCGGAAGGGTCGAGGCGATCGCGGGCCGCTCGACGCCCGTGATCCGGCCCAGGTGCATCAGCGCCACGGCCATCACCGCGCCGCTGTTGCCGGCCGACACCATCCCGATCGCTCGGCCCGCCTTGGCTTCCTGGATCGCGATCGCGATGCTCGAGTTCGGCTTGCGGCGAGCCGCCTGGGCCGGGTGCTCATCCATCCCGATCGCATCGGCGGCGTGGACGACGGCGATGTCCAAGCCCGAGGTCTCGTTGCGGCGCAACTCGGCCCGGACATCCGTCTCGGGTCCGACCAGGGTGACCGGGATGCCGAACCGCCTCGCCGCTTGGACCGCGCCCGCCACCACCACGGACAATCCGTGGTCTCCACCGACCGCGTCGACCGCCACTCGTCCCGTCACCCGCATCGTCTCCGTCTCATGATCTGACCGCTCGGCATCTGGGATCCGCGCTCGCGTCGGTCACCGCTACAGGTCGATATCGACCACCTCGCGGGCGTGGGTCTGGATGAACTTCTTCCGGGGTGGCACGGCGCTCCCCATCAGCATGTCGAAGGTCTCGTCGGCCCCGACGGAATCCTCGACGTTGACCTGCATCAGGGTCCTATTCGCCGGGTCCATCGTGGTCTCCCACAACTGCGACGCGTTCATTTCGCCCAAGCCCTTATACCGCTGCACCTCGGAACGGTCGCCCAACTCGGACTGGGCGGCTAACCGCTGCTCCTCGGTATAGACCCAACGCTCCTCCTTGCCCGCCTTGACGCGGTACAGGGGAGGCTGGGCGATGAAGATCCGGCCGTCGAGGATCAACTGCTCCATGTGCCGGAAGAAGAAGGTCAGGATCAGGGTCCGGATGTGGGCGCCGTCGTGGTCGGCGTCGGTCATCACGATCACGCGGTGATACCGGAGCCGGCTCGGGTCGAACTGGTCGCCGACCGACGTGCCGAGGGCGGTGATCAGGGTCCGGATCTCGTTGTTCTGCAGCATCTTGTCGAGACGGGCCCGCTCGACGTTGAGGATCTTCCCCCGCAGCGGCAGGATGGCCTGGAAGCGGCGGTCCCGGCCCTGCTTGGCGGTACCGCCGGCCGAGTCACCCTCGACGATGTAGAGCTCGGCCCGGGCAGGGTCCCGCTCAGTGCAGTCGGCCAGCTTGCCCGGCAAGCTGAAGGATTCCAATCCGCCCTTGCGCTGGACCAGCTCACGTGCCTTGCGGGCGGCCTCGCGGGCGCGGGACGCGTTGAGACATTTCTCGATGATCCGGCGCGCCGCCTGGGGCGTCTCCTCCAAGAAGGCGTTCAGGCCATCGTTGACGGCCGTCTGGACCGCGCCGGCCACCTCGGCATTGCCGAGCTTGCCCTTGGTCTGGCCTTCGAACTGGGGCTCGGCCAGCTTGACCGAGACGATCGCCGTCAACCCCTCCCGGACATCCTCGCCGGAGAGCGACTCGTCCGGCTTCAGCAGCCCGTTCTTCTTGCCGTAGTCATTGATGGTCCGGGTCAGCGCCGACTTGAAGCCGGAGAGGTGGGTTCCCCCGTCGATGGTGGAAATGTTGTTGGCAAAGGTGTGGGTGGATTCGCCGTAGCTGTCGTTGTATTGCAGGGCCACCTCGACCAAGCAGGTCGGCATCTCACGCTGGACGTAGAACGGCTTCTCGTGGACCGCATTGCGGTTCCGGTTCAGGTGACGGACGAAGGAGACGATGCCGCCCTCGAAGAAGAAGGTCACCTCCTGATCGATCCGCTCGTCGATCAGGGTCAACTTGAGACCCTTGGTCAGGTAGGCCGTCTCGCGGAACCACTGGGAGAGCCAGGTGAAGTCATAGTCGTGTCCCGCGACGAAGATGTCCGTGTCGGCGAAGAAGCGGGTCGTGGTGCCGTGCTCCTCCGGACCACAGGTGCCGACGGCCTTGACGGCGGCGACGGGCTTGCCTCGCTTGTAGTCCTGCCGGTAGACCTTCCCTGACCGGCGCACCTCGACCTGGCACCACTCCGACAGGGCGTTGACCACCGAGGCCCCGACGCCGTGGAGGCCGCCGCTGACCTTATACCCGCCGCCGCCGAACTTCCCGCCGGCGTGGAGGACGGTCATGATCACTTCCAGGGCCGACTTATTCGCCTTTTGGTGCTTATCGACCGGGATGCCACGGCCGTTATCGACGACCGTGATGACATTGTCGGCACCGATCGTGGTGACGATCGTGTCGCAGTGGCCGCCGAGGGCCTCATCGACCGAGTTGTCGACGATCTCGCGGACCAGGTGGTGCAGGCCACGCTGGTCGGTGCTGCCGATATACATGCCCGGGCGGCGCCGGACCGCTTCCAACCCTTCCAAGACCTGAATTGACGCGGCCCCATATTCAACTGGCTTCGTGGTGGTGACCATTGACGACTCCTTAGGTGACGAAGACCATCAAGAACGAGCGGCGATGATGCCAGGTGACAGTGGGTCCGGGTCAAACACGTCCGCCTGTTCGGCGGCCAGGATGTCCCGTGCCTCACGATAGAACGAGGTGCGACCGGCGACGAGGGCGACGAATACCATCGCGTTCCCCACCAGGGCGACGAAGAGGCCGGCAGGGGAGCCGATCAGGCCGACCCACACGGCGCGGCAGCCAAGCAAGATGCTCTCGCTCAGCAGGAAAAGTCGAACGGCGACACCCGGGAACCGCATCACGATCCGGACACTCGCCACGACGGCTCCCGTCGCGGGGCTCCGGTCATGGACGATCGCGTCGGAGAGGAACCGAAAGCCCCACCAGGCGACGAGGCCAACCCCCGTGACCGCCGCCGTCGCCATCCATACCGAGTGGTTCGCCCGGTCGGCGGCCCAAGCCGCCAGGACCAACGGCACCCCGAGCAGCAGCGCGATTCCCGCCGCCTGGATCACGGCCGCCACGAGTACACGGCCGATCTCCGGCCAGCGCGCGGGCAGAGCCCACCCACCGCCGTTCCCCGCCATTCCGTCGCCCGTCAGACCGAGCCCGACGGCGAGGACCAGGGCCAGACTGCCCGAGAGGAGGACGACCGAGGCCGCCCACCCCGTGGCGGGATTCGCGGCTACCCATGACGGGACCCCGTCCGTCCCGACTCGATCCCGGAACGGGCCGGTCAAGGAGATGACCGGTGACAGGACCACCGAGAACCGGTCGATGTGGCGGGAGGCCACCGTGCCGACCGGTCCCGCGGCGGAGATCGCGCTGAGGATCATCACCGCCATCCCAGCGAGGAGTTCCGCGAACAGGACCGTCACGACGGCGACCCGTTCGCGGCCGATCGCCATGAAGCCGAGGCCGAGCATGTCCACGGCGGACGGGTCACGCCGCCCGATGGGGTCTCGCTTGGCGGGAGCGAGGCGGGCGTTCATTCCCACCCCCGAGCCGAGATCTCGTCCTCGTCGTAGCCGACGTGGTGGGCGAGTTCGTGGATGATGGTCAGCTTCACCTCGTCGCGCAGCGTGTCCGGCTCGGGAAAGGCACGTTCCAACGGTTTACGGAAGATCACGATCCTGTCCGGCGTCTGAAGACCGTAGGCCGATGTCCTATCGGTCAGCGGCGTCCCCTCGTAGTATCCGAACAGGTCTCCGTCATCGTCAGCGTGACCCTCGATTGGATGCTGTTCAAGACGAGGCTCGTCCTCGACCACGATCGCGACGTTGTCCAGCATCGCGACGACCGGGGCGGGGAGCGAGCGCAATGCGTCGCGCACGACCGACTCGAACCGCTTCCGACGGACCCGTTCGACGCGTTGGAAAACGTCTGATCGCATGGTCGAGTATACCATTTTCGGGGGTCTCCGGCCATCCCCCGGCCCTCGAAAAGGATCGTACGTACGCGGTCTGAACCGATGCAGAGGTCGACCCCGGGCCCGCTCCGGCGATCGCCGCGGCCAGGAGTTCGCGTCCCACGACCTGGGACCCCGCCATTCCGGCCCCAGCGTTCTCGAGGACGACCGCGACGGCGTAGCGGGGGGCGTCTTCGCCGGCGAAGCCGATGAACCAGGCATGTGGTTCCTGACCCTCGACCTCGGCCGTTCCGGTCTTGCCTCCGACCCGTAATCCAGGCACCGAGGCGGCCGAGGCATAGCCGGTGGTGACGGCACCGACCATCATCTCCTCGACCTGGGCGGCCGTCGCGGCCGAGATCGGCGTCCGGTACGTCCTGGGTTCCGCCTGGTCGATGACGGTCCCATCCCGGGCCACGACGCGCTCGACCAGGTAGGGTCGCATCATCTGGCCGTCGTTCGCGATCGCGGCGGCGACCATCGCCATGTGGAGCGGGTTAGCGAGCAACTGGCCCTGGCCGAAGGAGGTATCGGCGAGGGCCGGGAGGCGGTCGAGGAAGTCGTCCTCGCTGGCGACTTGGCTCTCGCTGAGGGGGACATCGAACGGGAGTTGTTCCCCGAAGCCGAAGGCTTGGCTGTACGCCGTCAGCTCATCGGCGCCGACGGCCAATCCGACCCGGGCGAAGACGACGTTCAGCGACCAGGCCATGCTCTCGGCCAGGGTCCACTCGGTCCGTTCGTCGGGGCGGTTGTTCTCGATGATGACCCGCCCCTCGACATCCAGCGCCCCGTCGTCCTCGTAGACCCTGTCCGGCGAGGTGAAGCCGAGGTCGATACCGGCCGCCGCGGTGATGACCTTATAGATCGAGCCAGGCGTGTACAGGCCCTCGGTGGCCCGTTGGATCAGGGGCAATGCCGGGTCGGCGAGGAGCGTGGCGTAGTAGTCCTGCGCCGCGCTCGCCTCGCTGGACGTGACGGCCGAGACCCGGTTGGCGTCATAGAACGGGGTACTGGCCAGCGTCAGGACGCGACCCGTCTCCACCTCGACCAGGATAGCGGCGCCGGGACGGTCCCCGAGCAGCTCATGGGCGTAGCGTTGCAGGCCGGCGTCGAGGGTCAGGACCAAGTCGGCACCCTGCTGGTTCCGGTGCAGCACGTCCCGCTGCCAGCGTTCCCAGGTCGAGCCGGCGGCCGTGCCGGACAGGACATCGTCGTAGCTCGCCTCCAGGCCGTCGACACCGATGGTGAGGGGAGCGTAGTACCCGATCACGTACCCACTCTCCGGTTCGGGGTAGACGCGGCCCCAGGCAGCGCCGCGCTGGACGGAATCGGCCAGGATGACACCGTTCCGGTCGGTGATCCTGCCGCGTCGGACGCGTACGTCTTCGTTCAGGAGGCGTCCGTTGGTGACCACGTCGCCATTGGGAGCGACCGCCACCCGGGACGTGATCCGGTCGCTCTGGACCACCTGGAGTCGGATCACCTGAACCACCAGCAGGACGAAGACCGACCCGAGGATGACCCCGGTCCGGACCACGGCCCGGTTGAACGGCGGCGTGTGCGCCGGGATCGGCACCCAGAGGGCGACGAGGAGGAGGAGCCAGGCGGCGCCGAGCAACGATAGCCAGCGGGCGTCGGTGATGGCGTTGGACGCGACGAAGCCCAGGACGACCAGAGCGAGTGCGGCGAGCGCCGAGAATCGGCGGATGGTGTCGAACGCCGTCGTCACGTCGCGCCCCCCTCTTCCCTGGCGGGCAAGCCGGAGATGTGCAGGAGGAGGCCAACGATGATGAAGTTGGTCAACAGCGAACTTCCCCCGTACGAGATGAAGGGCAGGGTGATCCCGGTCAGGGGCAGCAGCCGGACGACCCCTCCGACGATGATCAGGGTCTGGAAGCCAAGGATGGTCGAGAGGCCGACCGCGACGAACCGGGCGTAGCCGTCGGCCCGGGTGAGGGCAATGACGTACCCGCGCACCACTAACGTGAAGACGAGGGCGAGGACACTGAGCGTGCCGATGGCACCCAACTCTTCACCGATCAGGGAGAAGACATAGTCGGTCTCGACGATCGGGATCCGCCAGGGTTGCCCGAGCCCGAGCCCGGTGCCAAAGAAGCCGCCGGCCGCCATCGCGTAGTCGGACTGGACCTGTTGCAGCCCGGTGTCGAGCGGATCCTGCCAGGGGTCGAGCCAATTCTGGACCCGGATCCCGATCCGGCCGAAGGCACGGTAGGCCAGCCAGCACGCGCCCATGAACGACACCAGGGCCACGCTGACATAGACGATCCGGCCGGAGGCGACGTAGAGCATGGTGACGAAGATGCCGAAGAACAGCAGCGCCGTGCCCAGGTCGTTCTGCAGGACCAAGATCATCAGGCACGCGGCCCACATCAGGACCATCGGGAAGAGGTAGGGGAGGGGAGGCAGCGTCAGGGGACCGAGGCGGTAGCTCGCCCCCATCAACTCGCGCTTGTCCTCCAGGTACGCCGCGAGGAAGAGGACCAGGCCGACCTTGGCGATCTCGGAGGGCTGGGCCTGGAGGGGGCCGATCGCGATGTAGAGCTTGGCCCCGTAGACCTCGCGGCCGAAGAGGACCGTGGCGACCATCATTCCCAGACTGAGCATCAGAGCCGAATACTTGAACCGTTGCAGGAGGTGGAGGTGGCGAAAGACGACGACCGTGAACCACATCAGCCCGAGGCCAATCGAGAGGTAGAGCAGTTGGCGCTCGGCCAACCCGGCGTAACCCTCGTCGAGCGCGGTCAGGTCGGCTTGCAGGCGCTGGATCATCAGCAGGCCAAAACCGGCCAGGGTCAGCGTCACCGGCAGGATCACCTGGTCGCCCCGGAACCCGACGAGCCCGAACGACAGGCTGATGCCGATCATCGCCCCGACGTAGACGAGGCTGACCCAAATATCGGACCAGGCCCATCCCACTTCGCCCCGCCCCGCCAGGAAGATCGTCAGCAAGCCGACGATCATCAAGAGCGATGGGGCGACCAGGAGCTGGAGTTCGGTCGACCGGAACGTCGCGCGGCGGACCCGTGATGCCACCGCCGATCAATCCGTCCCGGCTTGCGACGACTGCTCCGGCCGGGGCAGGCGATCTCCCAGGAACAACGAGAACCGCTCCCGGGCCGAGTCGGTCACCGCGGCGGAATCGGTCGAGAACGCGGCCGTCAGGGCGTCGCCGCAGGCGC
Source organism: Chloroflexia bacterium (assembly GCA_013698285.1). Lineage (GTDB taxonomy): Bacteria > Chloroflexota > Chloroflexia > Thermomicrobiales > UBA6265 > JACCVE01. The sequence goes on from JACCVE010000490.1 coordinate 15,338, forward strand.
AGTCGCGAGCCGGCAGGCCAGTGGCGAGCAAGGACCGCACCAGGGACCGTCCGGACTCGACATTCTGGCGAAGGGTGCGGCCGACGACCTCGACGGTGACCGGCTCTTCGCTCTCGTGCCAGACATCGTAGTCGGTGACCAGGGCTACGGTGGCGTAGCAGAGTTCGGCCTCCCGGGCCAGGCTCACCTCCGGCATCGCGGTCATCCCGACGACAGACGCGCCCCACGACCGGTGCAGGGCCGATTCGGCCTTGGTCGAGAAGCGCGGACCCTCGATGCAGACATAGGTCCCACTGGGGTGCGTCGTCGTGGTCAGGCCACCGGAGGCATCGAGGACCGCCTGGCGCAGGGCGGGGCAGTACGGTTCGGCGACACCGACGTGGACGACCAGACCCTCGTCGAAGAAGGAGCGGGGCCGGGACGTGGTCCGGTCGATGACCTGGTCGGGGATGACGAGGTGGAGCGGAGCGATCTCTTCTCGCAGGCTGCCGACGGCGCTGACGCTGAGCAGGTGGGTCACGCCGACCGCCTTCATGGCATAGACGTTGGCCCGGTATGGAAGGCCGGTCGGATTGACGGCATGACCGGCGCCGTGACGAGGGAGAAAGGCGACCGGCTGGCCGTCCAGGGCGCCGAGGAGGACCGGGCCGCTGGGGGCGCCGAAGGGGGTCTCGATGGTCTCGGCCCGATGCCCGGCGAGGCCCGGCATGTCATAGAAGCCGGTGCCGCCGATGATGCCGAGCATGGGTCGAACCACGGGTCGCCTCTCGTGTTCGTGATGAAAGCGTGGTGAGGAACGGACCGGCGACCGGCTCGGATGCAGGCGGACGCCCCCGGTGCTATACTGCCCCGGCACGAATCCAGGATACCTTTTCTTGCGCCTATCGTGAGACGGTGACAACAGGAGGCCTCGCCAGCATGGCGTTGCAGAAGGTCCAGAAGGACGACATCATCTCGGACTACCGAACCCACGAGACGGACACCGGCTCGCCGGAGGTCCAGATCGCGCTCTTGACGGAGCGGATCAATGGGCTCACCGATCATCTCCGAGCGCACCGGCAGGATCACCACTCCCGCCGTGGCTTGCTGAAGCTGGTTGGGCGGCGGCGTCGCCTCCTGGCCTATCTCAACGGCAAGGACATCGAGCGGTACCGGGCGACGATCCAGCGTCTCGGCCTCCGACGGTAGGTTCGGCGATCCGCGTGGCCGTCCCCGTCGCGACGCGACATCCTGACCACGCACCCGATGCGCCGGTGCTCGCGGGAACCTTCGTCGACGGCCCGGGCGAGATCGCCCGGGCCGTTGTCGTTGGTGGCCGTACCGGGCAATGCCCTGCCGGGACGGGCCGATGGGGTTCGCTCCCGATGAGAGAGGAGGTTGACCCGGAGCCAGTCCGGGACCGAATCTGCAGGGAGAGGTGAGGCATTGGCGCGTGCCGGGGATCAACCCCGCCGGCACGCGCCAGTACCTCATTCCCCAGTCAATGCGTGCCGGCAGCGGTGGCATCACCCGCACGGCCATCTCGACACCCAACCGATCGACCGTTACGCCGGGCTGGCACGAGGCCGCCCAAGAGATGAGGACACCCAATGGTCACGACGATGCCTGACGCGATCCGAGACAAAGTCACCACCCTGAGCATAGATGTTGGAGGCCGGCAACTGACATTGGAGGTCGGCCTGCTCGCCGAGTTGGCCCACGGGTCGGTGATGGTCCGCTACGGCGACTCGATGCTGCTCTCCGGTGTCGTCGGGGAGCGCGAGCCCAAGGAGGGAATGGACTTCTTCCCCCTGACGGTGGACTACGAGGAGAAGATGTACGCGGCCGGCAAGATCCCGGGTGGGTTCATCAAGCGGGAGGGCCGGCCGACCGAGGCCGCGATCCTCGCCGCCCGCCTCACCGACCGTCCGCTGCGACCCCTCTTCCCGAAGGGGTACCGGGCCGAGGTCCAGGTGATCAACACCGTGATGTCGGCCGACCAGGAGAACGACCCGGACATCCTCTCGATCATCGGGGCGTCGGCCGCGCTGACGATCTCCCAGATCCCGTTCAATGGCCCGGTCGGCGCCTGCCGGATCGGCCGGATCGACGGCGAATTCATCGTCAACCCCACCTTCGCCCAGCGGGACGAGGGGGACATGGACATCGTGGTGGCCGGGACGGCCAACGCGATCATGATGGTCGAGGGCGAGGCGGCCGAAGTGCCCGAGGCGGACCTGCTGGAGGCCTTCGAGCGGGCCCATGCCGAGATCAAGCGGATCGTGGACCTGCAACTGGACCTGGCCAAGGTCAAGGGCGTCGAGAAGTGGCCCGTCACCGTGTTTAGCCCCGACTCGTCGCTGGTCGATCGGGTCGAGCAGTTCGTGGGGGACCGATTGCGGGCGGCCAACCGGAACGCTGACAAGACCGCCCGCTTGGAAGCCACCAAGGCGCTGAAGCGGGAGATCGTCGCCCAACTCGGCGGGGGTGAGGAGGGCGGCGAGGTCCTCTACACCGCGAAGCAGGTCGGGGACGTGTTCGAGAGCCTCCTGAAGCGGGAAGTGCGTGAGGACATCTTGAATGAGGGCCTGCGGCCGGACGGCCGGGGCCCCTCCGAGGTCCGGCCGATCTGGT
>JACCVE010000500.1 GCA_013698285.1 Chloroflexia bacterium
GAGCGCTCCCGGTGGGCCGATCGGTCACCACATCGTCATGCCTCCCACAGGAAATCGGCCCGACTTGAGGTCGCCCCGACCCGTCGTTTTCCCTGTCTCCTTACGCCTTACCCCTCACGACTGACGCCTGACGCCATCCAGGATCGCCGCCTGGAGGATCGCCACGTCGGCGGGACGGGTCGCCCAGTTGTCGAACGCGGCCCGGATCGCCGCCTTCCTGTCCCAGACCGTGCCGGAGACGAACGCCCGGCCGCCGGCCTGGATCGCGGCCACGATGCGCCTGTTCAGGGCATCCGTCGTGGTCGCGTCCAGACCCGGCGGTGCCACCCGGAAGCAGACGATGATCATCCGCGTCGGGGCCAGCACCTCCAGGTCGGGCGTCGCCTCGACCCAGGCCGCGAAGCCCGCGGCATGATCCAGGCAGCGCTCGACCATCTCCCGGTAGCCATCCCGTCCGGCCGCCCGCAATGCGCACCAGACCGGCAAGGCCCGCATCCGGCGCGACATGTCCGGCCCGAGGCCGCTCGGCGCCGGGCCCTCGTCCGTCCCGGGAGCGAGATAGGCCCCACCGGCCGCGAAGGCGGCCCGTGCGCTCGCGCCGTCGCGCAGCAGGGCCACACCGCAGTCGTACGGGACGTTGAGCCACTTGTGGCCATCGGTCGCCACCGAGTCGGCCCGCTCGACCCCGGCCACCAGGCCCGCCGTCCGGGGCGAGAGGGCGGCGAACAGTCCGAACGCCCCATCCACGTGCAGCCAGACCCCGTGGGGGTGATCGTCACGGGCATCCGCGATCGCCGTCAGGTCGTCAGTCTCGCCGGTGTTGACCTCGCCCAGGCCGGCGACCACGATCGCCGGGCCGTCGAGACGGGCCAGCGCGTCCCGCACCCCGACCGGGTCCATCACCCCCCCGGGGGCCGGGATCTCAATCGTCGCCGTGCGCCCCAGACCCAGCGTCGCCAGGGCCTTGCGGACGCTGGCGTGGGTCACCTCGCTGACCAGGACCGGGATGCGGGGGTTGCCGGACAGGCCGTCGGCGGCCGGGTCGAAGCCCATCCGCTCCCCGGCCCATTGCCGGGCCGCCGCCAGCCCGACCAGATTGGCCATCGTCGCCCCGGTCGTCAGCGTGCCGTCCCAGCCCGGCGGCAGACCGAACAGGTCCAGCAGCCACCGGATCACGACCGTCTCGGTCTGCGCCCCGGCCGGGCTGGATGCCCAGGCGACCAAATTTTGGTCCAGGGCCGAGGCCAGCCAGTCCCCGGCCAGCGCCGCCGGGAAACTGCCGCCGTTGACGAAGCCGAAGAAGCGCGGCCCCGGCGAGGCGACGATCCCCGCTTCAGCCCGCTCGAACCACTCCCGCAGGGCCGCCGCCGGGTCCGTCCCCGTCTCCGGCAACGGCCCGTCCAGCGCCCTCTCCATCTCGGCCAGGGTCGCCGCCCGGCTCACCGGCCGCTCGGGCAGCCCGGCCAGGTACGCCCCGGCGATCTCCCGCACCGCGTCCAGCGCCGGGGCGAACCCCGCGAAGGGGTCATGGTCCGCGTCCGTCGAGGGGTCGGCATCGGGCAGTGAAGCGGACCCGGTCGCCGGCATCTCGGTCGTCTCGATTCGGGGTAGGGGAGGGACCATCGGATATGCCTCGGACGAGTTGGGCGAAGTTGGGAGGTTCTCGGGGCACCCTGGCCGCCAGGGCCATCATCGCACGGTGACGTCGCGCGACCGATCATCCCATGGGCGCGGCGTCAGCGAACGTGCCACCGGTGCGATCGTCACCCCACCGAGCGAGGCATCGTGTTCGGGTGTGCCGCACGGGACGGCCCGCCTGGCGCACCATCGGGTCGCACCATTGGCAACGACCCGGCCACACGTTGGGACCGTGCAGTCCTCGCACGGGGTCCTCGGCATTCCCGCCCACATCGAACGATCGTGACCCGAGACCGGGCGCGGCGAGCAGCGCCCCTACGAATATTCCGTGCTTACCGCGATGTGAGTGTCCTGAGAAGGGGTGCGACGCATGGACCGGTTCGTGTTGTAGGGGCGCCGGTTGCCGCGCCCGACACTGCATACGAGCTCCGCGATCTGGAACACCACGTCGCCGACACGCCAAAACCCTCGCCTGATCCAAGGATCGCCGGGTCGCCGCATCGTCACACGATCCGTCCCCTCATCCCCGAGCCGGCTCGGTCGCCTCGTCACCCTCCGTCTCGTCCACCGTCGCGGCGCCGTCGCTTGCCTCGGCATCGACGGCGCCATCCCCGGTCTCCGACGCCACGGCCAGGTCCGGTTCCGGTGTCGCATCCGGCGTCAGGGCATCCCGCAGGAACGCGGCGACCCGGGTCGCGACCGCGGCGGCCGGTTCGCCGGCGGGGACCTCCTCCATCTCGTACGAGACGCCCAGTTCGTCCAGCAGGGCGGCGAAGCCCCGCAGTTGGGCCGCCCGGCCGGGAGAGGCGTCCCCCGTCCCGACCAGCAGCACCGGGCCGTCCAGCAAACCGGCATAGGTCGTCGGGGTGTGGGTCGCCACGCGGCCGCGTTGGACCGCCGGCACGCCCAGGTGTTCCGTGATCCAGGCCCGCCAGGCCGGCGGTGCCTCGTCCAGTTCCTGGTCCCAGTCGGCCACCGGGTCGATCGCCACGTAGGCCCGGGCCAGCCCCGGTCGCCCGGCCGCCAGCAGCGCCAGCGTGCCGCCGTAGCCACGCCCGACGAAGGC